>CAZKEG010000035.1:0-9812 GCA_964551715.1 uncultured Thermodesulfobacteriota bacterium | reverse complement strand
TTCAGCCTGCTTCTCCGCTCATGAACGGAGGAAATTGATGTAGTCTTTTTGACTCTTGTGTATATAAAAGGCTACATCTCTACGTAGATCCTTTGTTCACAAGTAAAAGGAAAATCTCAAGGGATCATTGTAGCCTTTTGGCTACCACAGACGTCAAAAATCTCTTCGAGAATGGATTCGCGTCCGGCCTCCCTTAACTCTCTCTTGGCCTTGAGAGCTTAGATCAAAATCTCCAAAAACGGCATATCTTTTGCGTCTCTATTTAGATAAGTCTCGGAGGGTAGGATTCCTTTTCGAAGAGGAAAACCATGATCTCTTTTCAAAATTCATTATTAGAAAAATTTTTTATTAAAAATAGCTTAAAAACTGATTTTTTAAAATTCTTGAGTAAAAGAGAAGAGATCTCTAGCAGGGCTTCGATCAATATCTGGTTAATTTCTCAATCTAAGACCAAGTCATGTCAAGAAGGGCTTTTCCTTGCTAAAGAGAAATGCCAAGACCAATTCTTAGAAGGATATTTTAGTCTGACGGCCACCGGAAATCTCATAATCATAGCCACTTCCCAGGTACCGATAGGGATAGCCCTTCAACCCCTGGATCAAGTTATCTCTACAGATTTGATGGTCTCTATTCTTTCTCCGGAAGAGTTCGAATATCTGGCCAAAAAATGCTTGATCTTACAAAAGGAAGATATATTAAGGATCTGGACGCTTAAGGAGGCCTTTTTAGACTATCTAGGGTATAATTCTGCGGTGACACCCTCAGTGGTTGAAGTCTCTCTTTCTCCGTTAAAGCTCAAAAGAAGGGAAGACCTGTATTCCAAAATTTGGTCCTTATCCCTGGCACGACGTCTGTATATCTTTTCCTTAGTGACCCCAAAAGAGGGCTTGAGCAGGCCTTATTTTCGTTTTCACTGGCTTGGTTTTGAGCCAATCAAGCCCATTTGAAGACTAACTGCCTGAGGTAGAAGAGGCGGTCACGAAGGGCGGCGGCCCGTTCGAATTCTAAATTCTTAGCGGCCTCTCGCATCTCTTTTTCTGTCTGCCGAATGGCCTTTTTGAGTTCTTCAAGGTCTTCAAACACTTCTTCTTCAGGGAGCAGTTTCTCTAGATCGACAAAGTCCGCCTCATAATAGGCAGAAAGGGCATCTTCAAGCCCCTTCTTGATGGTTTTTGGGGTGATACCATGGCGACGATTGTATTCTTCCTGAATTCGTCGTCGTCGATTGGTTTCCTCTATGGCCCGACGCATGGATTCGGTGATCTCGTTGGCATAGAAGATCACCATTCCGTTTACGTTCCTGGCCGCCCGACCCGCGATCTGGATCAGCGAGCGCTCAGAGCGCAAAAATCCTTCCTTATCTGCGTCAAGCACCGCCACCAAAGAGACCTCAGGTAGATCAAGGCCTTCGCGTAGAAGATTGATCCCCACCAGGACATGAAAGACCCCTCGTCTTAGATCTCGAATGAGCCTTGCCCGTTCAAGAGTCTTGATATCCGAGTGCAGGTAGCGGACCTTGATCCCCAGATCTGCCAAGTATTCGGTCAGCTCTTCGGCCATACGTTTGGTAAGGGTGCAGACCAGGACCCGTTCACCTTTCTGGATACGCCTCCTGATCTCCGCCACCAGGTCATCAACTTGATTCTCCGCCGGTCTGACCTCGATCTTCGGGTCCATAAGGCCGGTAGGTCGGATGATCTGTTCCACTACATGACCTTTGGCCTTTTCCAATTCATAGGGACCAGGGGTGGCAGAGACATAGATAATCTGGTTCACCCGGGCCTCGAATTCCTCGAAGGTGAGGGGCCGGTTGTCTAGGGCTGAAGGCAGACGAAAACCATATTCTACCAAAGTCTCCTTCCGAGAACGGTCTCCTCGGTACATTCCGGCCAACTGGGGGATGGTGATATGGCTTTCGTCCACAAAGATGAGAAAGTCATCGGGGAAATAATCAAGCAGGGTGTAGGGAGGCTCGCCAGGGGCACGACCATCGAGATAGCGGCTGTAGTTTTCGATGCCGTGACAAAAGCCCATTTCTTCAAGCATTTCCAGATCGAAGAGGGTACGTTTCCAAAGCCTTTCGGCCTCTAAAAGGCGGCCTTGGGCCTTAAACCAGGCCACCCGTTCTTCAAGCTCTTTCTTGATGCCCTCAATGGCCCGTCTCAGGCGATCTTCGCTGGTGACGTAATGGGTGCCGGGAAAGATGGTCACCTCGTTTAATCGCCCGAGGACTTTGCCTCGAAAGGGGTCAATGACCTTGAGGGCCTCGATTTCATCGCCGAAGAGTTCAACGCGGATGGCCCGCTTTTCTTCATGAGCAGGAAAGATCTCGATCACATCACCGCGTACCCGAAAGGTCCCGCGGGTAAAGTTATAGTCATTTCGTTGATAATGAATGCTTACCAGACGGCGCAGGATTTGATCCCGCGGGTACTCTTTTCCTACTTGGAGATAGAGATGCATCCGGGCGTATTCTTCCGGAGAACCCAAGCCGTAAATACAGGAGACGCTGGCCACCACAATAACGTCGCGCCGAGAGAGCACCGCAGCGGTGGCTGAGTGTCTGAGGCGGTCGATCAGCTCGTTAATGGAGGCGTCTTTTTCGATATAGGTATCGGTGGCTGGGATATAGGCCTCGGGCTGATAGTAATCATAGTAAGAAACAAAATATTCGACGGCGTTATAGGGAAAGAGTTTCTTAAATTCGTTATAGAGCTGGGCGGCCAAGGTCTTATTCGGCGCAATGATAAGGGTAGGGCGGTTCAGACGGGCAATGACCTGGGCCATGGTAAAGGTCTTGCCCGAGCCCGTCACCCCGAGGAGGACCTGGTGTTTGACTCCGGCTTCCACTCCGCGCACCAAGGCCTCTATGGCCCGAGGTTGGTCCCCACAAGGGGCCAGGTCGGTTACCAGTTGGAATTTTCCCGAAAGGATGGTGCTCTTGGGCATGATCAGAGTTCAAATTCTTCCTTAAAGATTTTGGGCGGTGGCTTCTTGATCGACCAAAAACCCATCTCTTCAAGAAATTCTAAGTATTCTTCAAACGAAAGGTCCGGAGAGGCAAGCCTTTGCCAAAATCGGCGGTCAGCTTCGCTAATCGGGAGATCTTCTTCAAGATTCAGAAATTTGTAATTCTTCCCAAAGCCCTTCTTGTCCATAACGTCTAAAATAACCTTGTACCTCTTCTAAATTAATCCCTGGAAGCTCCAAAAGGAACTTTAGGTCTCCTAATTCCTTAAATTTGCGCGAGGGGTCATTTTTGAGGGCAAAAAGCTTTAAAGCGACCAAGTGTTCAGGTTTTACCACTGGAAAGGTCAAATCGGGTAAGATTTCTAAATAGCGAATTTCGGCAAAAATCTGCTCAAAGGTATGTCCTTTGACATATACCCAATCAATACGCCCCCCTAATGGATGAAGGTGATTAGAAAATCCGGAACTCACATGAACGGTCTCAAAACCCAAACTCTCTAAAAAGGCAATGATCTTTCCTTGAAACTCGGCACCGGTAAGGAGATCGATATCTGCCGTCGTTCGGGCTAATCCATAGGCCTTTAAGGCCAAGGCTCCAATTAGGGCGACAGGGACGCCTTCTTTTTCTGAAAAGTCTCGCAAGAGATATAAAAATTCTTTGATTTTTAACATACACGTTTGGTGATTCGTGTGGGCGGGGCCAAACCCGCCCTTTAATTTTCTAAGGCAGCAAGGGTTTTCCTTGATAAGTAAGGCCTTTTAAGATGCGTTCGGCCTTTTTGACTACCTTTTCGGGGAGGCGCCCGTAAAGGAGCTTTTCGTTCATTTCCTGGGCATCATGGATACACCACCAGAGGAGGTTGGCCAAGGCCTTGGCCTTTTCGAGAGGCCGATTTTTGTAGGCTTGCTCTTGATAGACAATAATCCAAGTCATAGCAGCAATAGGGTAGCCATCAGGCGCTGAGGTATTGGTGAGGGAACAACGGGTATCATCAGGGATCTCGATATTGGCCGCGGCGGAGATGGCCTTGAGGGTGGGCTTTACAAAGTTTCCAGCTTGGTTCCTTAAGGCCGCCACCGGGATGTGGTTCTTCTCAGCATAGGCCAATTCAATATAACCGATACATCCTGGGATCTGTCGAATGAGCCCAGCCACCCCAGCGTTGCCCTTGCCGCCCATGCCAATAGGCCAACGGACCGCCTTGCCCCGGCCCACGCGTCTTTTCCACTCCGGGCTCACTTTGCAGAGATAGTCGGTAAAGACGTAGGTTGTCCCAGAGCCATCAGAGCGATAGGCCACCATGATAGGAAGGTGAGGTAATTGGAGACCGGGGTTGATGGCCTTAAGTGCCGGGTCATCCCAATAGCGAATCTTACCAAGAAAAATGTGGGCCAGGACCTGGGGAGTAAGGCGCAAGTCTTTGACCCCAGGCACATTATAAGCCACCACCACTGCACCAAGGGCCATAGGGATGTGGACGATCTTTCCTGGGGCTTTGGCTAGTTCCTTGTCGCTCATCGGGGCGTCGGTGGCGCCGAAGTCCACGGTACAAGAGAGGAGCTGACGAATACCTCCGCCTGAGCCGATGGCTTGGTAATTCACCTTCACTCCGGTCTTCTTGTAATATACATCAAACCACTTGGCGTAAAGCGGATAGGGGAACGTGGCCCCGGCCCCGAGGAGGGTTACCTTGGCCGCCCAGACCGTGCAGGAAAATAAGATGATCAAGCCCATCAAAAAAAGACTTCTTTTCATCTTTGCCTCCTTCTTCAATTTGGGTGCTGATAGAAGATAGTCTTAAATTTAGACTGTTGTAACATAAATTTTACCCCTCTGCTTAGACCATCAGACAAGGGCATTCTTAAAAAGCCACTTGAAGTACCGCTTGAACCCGGAAGTTGTCCTCTCTCCTGGTACCGATGCCCAAGGCACTTGGTCCGCTATAGGGTTTGCTCCAGGAACCGGCAGCGATATTTTCACCGTAGTCCACCCACTCGGCATCAAGGAGGAGCAGGTTCTTCTTGTGGATCTGATAGGCTAGGCCAGCCAGATAGAGCTGGTACTCATCGTCACCGGCCCCATTGGTGCAAATATTGTCGGTATCAGGATCGAACCAATCATAGCGGGCAAAGACATGCAATTTTTCTTGGAGTATAGGAAGGGTTACGTCCCCAAAGACAGACCAAAGCCTGGTCTTTAGGACCCGTCCAGTATCGGGATCGACCCAGCTACCGCTATTATTACCTTTAGAGGTGCTGTACTCGGCGGTGACCACAAACCAAGGGTGTTGGAAGGAAAGCATAAAGAGGTCTACTTTATAGTCCGGGGCATTTTGAGCCACATTTCCCTTGCCGCGGATGAAGAAATAGCTCAACTGAAGCCCGCGTAAATAAGAATCTATGGCCCCAAAGGGTCGGATGGTGAGGCGCCCTTCAATGGGCTTGTTGTTATTCTTCTCCGCGGCGTGATAGCCACCACCGTTATAAAGCCCGAGGTGCCAAGAGCCAAACTTACCGGTGTAATGGTCAAAGATCGGATAGTGTCTGGCCAATTCCTTTACGTAATCTTCAGGGAGCTTTCCCCCGAAATAACCCATGACCCCAAGACCAAGGTCAGCGGAATTAAAGGTACCGGCCCGCTCCCGAGGCATGGTCCCCTGGCAGCGATAGGGATTTACGTGTTCCTGAAAGTCAAGCCAGGGGAAATGCCCCTGCCCCACCTCTGACTTGATGTCCGTCAAAAATCCCAAAGAGGGAAGCTTAAACCAGGCATAGGCATATTTGAGGCGGACCTTTATATCACCGGTGCTATCCCGATGGACATCCGGGGTGAGCCGAAAACCCATCCAAGGCGTAATCTCTTTTTTGAAATTGAAGTACCCGCGGGTGATGGCAAAGGCGCTGGTATCAACTCCCTTCTCTTCCCCTATGGAGTAATCGAGATAGGTCAAGGTGCCCAATTTGATTCCTTGTAAGGCCTTGGGAGAGGCTTTTGGCTCTTTAGCTTCTTTGGTGGTCTCTTCTTGTTTTTGGGCCTCTTGGGCTGCTTCTTTCTGGATCTCAAGGGCCTCTTCTTCGGTCAAAATGCCCTTTCTGATCAGGACCTTGAGCAACGGATTGGTGATAGAGGCCGCCTGACTGATCCCCACCAACAGGGGAAAAAACAAAAGAAAAAAAACTAAACACCGCATCCCTAAACCTCCTCTAGTTTTTTGAGGACTATAGAAACAAGAGGAGGTTACAAATTGATCACAAAGATGTGACAAATTAGTGACAAATTTATCGAGCTATTCCCTGAAGACCGGACATTTGGTCTTTGGGTCCCAATGACGCATAACTGGATCTGAAAAGTCCTTATGGCAGGGGAGACAAAGGCCAACCCGAAGGATGCGTCTGATCTCTTCGGCGGTAAAAGGCCGTAGATCCTTTCTCGAGAGATAGGTCAAGGGCCTTCCCGAAAGATCGGTGAGCCCAGAGAGAGGAAGCTTAATTCCCAGAAGGTCATCCGGGACGCGTTCGATACTCTGAAAGGCCCATTCTCCTTGGCCTAAATAGCGCAAATTTCCATAGCCAAGGCCTAAAGTCTTGGCTGAGGTATGGCAGCCTTCACAGGTCCGGGCCTTGCCGGTCCCATGCGGGTCCATGTAAGACCAGGTCAGGCGTTTAAATTCCTTCTCAAGCTTCCCACTCCTGGAAAGCACACAGACAAAGTCTTGTCACCCAGGGACCAGAATAACCACTTTGTCTTTATAGACTCCCAAGGTCGGTTCTTCGTAGCGCATATAACTTCGGAACTCTTCCCAGGCCCCAGGGGTCTCTTTTAGGCTGAGTTTGTCCAATTGCTTTTCCCGTAAGTCCTCCCGGATGTGGCAACCAAAACATTGGGGTACATAGCGGTCATGGCAGGCCTGACAGCTCAGACGCTGATGGACCTTATGCTGACACTCAGTGGGCTTTGGGGGCTTTAGAGGGTGTTCTTTCCCTTGGTGATCCACAAAGACAAACTTTTCTCCTTTGCGTTTTACCCCGGGGATGACCCGACCTCGGCGGGTGTGTCCGTCCCCTCCGTGACAGGCCTCACAGGTGATCTCTACACTTTGATCAAAATGGGCATAATTATGGCCGTCCCCCATGGTCTCTTCCTTGATATGACAGTCCACGCAGGTGAGCCCGGCCTTAAAGTGAACATCCGGGGGAATATGGCGGACAAAACGTCCATCAACCAGGGTATTTGCCCCGAAATCACCCTGGACAAAGGGGGTGCCATAGCCTTCGGATTCGTAAAGCCCCTGATAAGTAAGGCCGATGCGACCGCTGCGATTATGGCAGCGCGCACAGTTGGTGGTGGGGATCTTTAAGGTAAGCCCAGGGTGTTCGCCTTTTTTCTTGGGTTTTACTAAGTGGCAGGCCACACACCCCCCGCCTTTTTGGGCCAGAAAACCGGGAAGTTTTCCCTTCTCAAGCCACAGATGACAGGAACCGCAAAGTTTTCGAAAGTAATCCAAGGCAAGGGAATCCTCTCCGGAATCTATGAGTTCTTTGACCGAAGATGGAGGGTCATCCTTGATCTCTCCCCAATAGCGACGAAGCACGTTTATAATCCCGCGATTGGTGGCCATCAGGGACTTCTTGACCCACACAGGGCGTCTAGGATGGCAGGAAGGTTGGCCGCAGGTCTTATCTGCCACCCGTAGATCCCCTGGATTCTTGACCAGTCCGCGATGGGCCAAGCGTTTATCGATGCGCAAAGGATCTCCCAGGTGACAGGGAGAACACCCAACCACTTCACGACTGTGGGCCTTCTCTGGAGGATTTTCTTTATGACAGGCCAGACACATTTCCACCCGCCCAGAGGTGGTGACGTAGACCTGCGGGGCACGTTTACGAAAGGCCTCGCGCCCGATAACGATGCCCAACAAAATCAAGCCCAAAATGATCCAGAACCTCTTCACCGCAAAGCTCCTACCGCCGTCAGGACGCTATAGACCATAAGCCAGAGGCCTAAGATCCAGGCCGAGGCCCGGGGCCACCAATAAAACCCCAAAAGGGCCAAGGTCGGCACCGAGGGGAAAAGTACCCCGGCGATCAGCGGGGGTAGATAACGTAAAAGTTCCTGGACTCCGAGGAAAAACCAAGGCCCTTTGATCAGGGTGGCCTCGGTATAGGTTTCAAGGCTTGCCGGGAGGATCAGGGCCAATAAGGCGCAAAAGCTCCCCCAGGCGGCTATGTCAACGCTCCGTAAGGCACGTAGTCGAAAATGAAATAACCCCGCCAGGAAAAAAATCAAACCTGAGAAATAGACGTGGGCCAACCAGGCCCGATGGACACCATCTTTGGTGACCAGAAAGAAGAGATGATCAATGATCCCCCCGATCAAAGGGATAGATTGCGCCAGATGTTCGGCGATGTGGCCGGCGGCATAGCCGGTCTCATCGCCGCGGATGATATAGCCGGTAAAAAGGATAAAGAGGACCCCTGGTACAGAGAGGGCCAAGGCCATCCAGGCCCACCAGGGTCTACGTCTTTCATACCGATAGAGCATGGCTTCCATGGTATGCCAAAGGGTAAGGAAGAGAGTGAGCTGTCCGGAAAAGTAGTGAAAGGCCCGGAAGAAACTACCAAACGGGACCACGGTCTCAAGCCCCACGGTGGTCACTAAAGGGTGTTCCTCATGATAAGGGTAACTTACTACTAGGCCGGAAAGGATGGCCAGGAGAAAAGTAGCGACCAAGCCCCAGGAGATCCAAGGATTGAGCTTATGGAATCTCAATGATCAATCCCCCGCTACTCTTGATCACCTTGAGTCTCGCGAGATCCTTTTTGGCCGGGCCGGCAAGGTATTTCCCTTCCAAGGAAAACCTACTCTGATGGCAGGGACAGACGAACTCGTTTTTGATGGGATCATAGCTGACCAGACACCCCAGATGGGGACAGGTCCGGGAAAGGGCTAGAGGTCCAGAAGGAGTAAGTCTTAAGAAATACTCTGGCCCGATGATAATCTTGTCTGACTCGAGTTTTTCTTTGACCAAGACTTTTCGCGGCGGACGAGGCAAGAAATGTAGGGCTGAATAAGTACCCAAAAGCCCTAATCCGCCGAGAAAGATCCCGGCCATAAGCCTTAAAAATGAACGACGACTCTTACCGGCCATGGGCTTCAAAGTAGCACGTAAATGTTTCTTGTCATCAGGAGAAATTTTGGCTAGTTTCTCATGGGCAAAGGAGGGGTTAGCCATGAAGGCCTTATTGATCATCGACATGATCAACGACTTTATGGACCCAAAGGGGGCCCTTTACTGCGGAGACGAAGTTCGTCGGATTATAGAACCTTTGGCCAAGAGGCTTGAAGAATTTCGGTCCACAGGCCAACCAGTGATCTTTCTCTGTGATAACCACGAACCCAAAGACAAAGAGTTTGAAGCCTTTCCACCCCATGCCATAAAGGGCACTTGGGGAGCGGAAGTGATCCCTGAACTTGCGCCAAAAGAAGGAGAAAAAATTATTCCGAAGACCAGGTTTAGCGGTTTCTTTAAGACCGAGTTAGAAGATGTTTTGCATAGACTCGGGGTAGAAGAAGTCTGTCTTACTGGGGTGTGTACTAGCATCTGCGTTATGGATACGGCGGCTGATGCCTTCTTTCGCAACTTAAAGATCACCGTCTTTAAGGATTGTGTAGGGGATTTTGATCGAGAAATGCATGAATTCGCCCTAAAGAGGATGGCCCGTATCTATCAGGCAAAGATCGTATGAAGGCTTGTTTTTCGCCCCTTTTTACGGATCTTTACGAACTGACCATGGCCGCGGTCTATTTTGAGCACGAGATGTTTGCCCCGGCCACTTTTTCC
>CAZKEG010000034.1:0-9829 GCA_964551715.1 uncultured Thermodesulfobacteriota bacterium | reverse complement strand
ACGCTGCCCATCACAGGAGACAGTAAGCACCGGGATCAGGCCGTGTTCCTCCCTCACCCGCTTAAGCAACATGGTCACCACCGTGCCCGGCATACAGGTGAAGGGAATCACGTTCACGATTCCATGGACCCCATGGCGCAGGTAATCTAAGGTCTTCCCTACAGAAAGAATGGCCTCGCCTTCGAATTCGTCGGTCACGTATCGTTTGGCCAGACCGATAATCTCATCTACTTGTGGTTCTCTGGCGGTACGCAAGAGGTCTTCCACCACCGCGGCGAAACGATGTTCGTCTTTTACCTGGACGTGGTGCTCGATCATGAGCTTGGTAAGCAGACGGAATCGGCGCAGGCGTTTGGCCCAACGCTTAGAGGTGTAGTTGATGTAATAGATCCATTCCCCGATGGTCGGCAGCCAGACCTCGGCTCCCATCTCTTCCAGCACACGCACCAGGTCTTCATTGGCAAAGCGATTGGCCCGAACGTAGATCTCACCTACTATGCCTACCACCGGTTTGCCCCCGCGGTCTTTCAGCGGGATGGTCTCAAAGGCCTTTCTTATTTCAAGCATCACCGGGAGGAGATCTTCCCCCTTTTCAATGGCCTCACAGAGCCGTTTAAGACCTTGGCGATAGACACGATCCGCCTCACCGCGGGCTATCTCATAAGGCCTTACCTCACGAACCAGCTTGTCGAGGATATCGGCACAGACGATCCCTTGCCAAGAGAGCCTGGTGAAATTCCCGCCAATCATGCCCAGATCTTTGTAAAATTCGACGTTTTGGGTCGGAGAATAGATGGGGACATCTTGATAACCAAGTTCGTCGAGTATCTTGCGGTGCAGGCGGTTGTATTGTCCAAAGCGGCAAGGGCCATCGCCTGAGGGCATAAAGAAGGCCGCCCGTTTGGGATCAAAGTCCGGACGTCTGAGCATCTTGATCATGTCACCGGTGGTAAGCACCGCCGGATAACATTCTTTGCCCGAGGTATATTTACGTCCCAGCCGCAGGGATTCTTCATCAGACTCTGGTAAGACCTCGGCCTGGACTCCACAGGCCCGAAAGGCCGCGGCCAAGGGATAGGCATGGTCAGACATGGGCGGGATATAAAGAATACGATGTTGTTCGGGCCTGACCTTCTTCCGAATCTTCTTCTCTGGCTTTGGCGGGGCCAACCGACGCCCCCTCACACTGTCTAAAAAGGCCTCGATCCTGGTTACTACTCCGGCATCGGCACTGTGCTCGTCGATCTCTAGTTCGAGATAGGGCTTTCCGCCTAATAATTCTTCAAAGAAATGGATGATGAAGGAATCCGGACCACAGGAGAAATTAGTGAGAAAAATGGGATAGAGATCTGGATGATCCCTGATGATATGGGCGGCAAGCAAAAAACGTTGCCCGTATCGCCAGTACATCTCTTCAAGTCCATCGAGATCTTTTACCTCAGAGAGGGGCAACATATCCACCGGAATACCCAGGACCCCGAGGCTCCTGATCTTGTTGTGAATGGCCAAGTTGGCCCCTGGGTCACAGGCATTATAAGGCCGCCCGACAATGACCAGGGCTGGCTCCCCAGGCCTGACCCGGGCCAAGAGTTCTTGGCCCCGTCGCTTACACCAACTGTCAAACTCTTCCTGGGCCTCAAGGGCCCGTTCCCAGGCCTCCTTTAGGGCCCCAAACTTGACCCCCAAGAGCTTGGCCAAGGTCTTTTTCTCCTCCTCAAGGATCTTTCCCCCTCGACCAAAATGAAAGACCGGACTTACGACCTCTACTCCCTGGGCCTTGAAGTCAAAAGAGGCATGGATGGTCGAGGCCACACTCTGGACATAGGGACAGATCTTTCCGAACTCAAGCTCGGGGTGATCCGAAGGCAGATCAACGATGTAGGGGATAAAGAGGCGTTTGATTCCCTTTTTCAGGAGATCGAGCACGTGTCCATGAAAGACCTTGACCGGGAAACAGGTCTCGGCAGCGATGATCTCACAACCGGCATTTACCAGTTGTTTGTTGGTCGGTTCAGAGACGACCACCCGAAACCCGAGTTCCTGAAAGAGGGTAGCAAAGAAAGGAAGCCTCTCAAAATTAAATAGCGCCCGGGGGAGACCGATCTCTCCCCGGGGCGCTTCTACATCTTCTTTGACATAAGAAAAGAGCTTTTGGTCTCGCTCAAGCACTGGGTTTGGTAGATCGGCGGGGGGCTTGCGATGGTCTACCTCATAGCGCTCACATCGCCCACCGTAAAAATAGGGCGGATTGCCCTCGATGGAGACCTTTCTGATCTCACACCGGTTGGGGCACCCTTGGCACTCAAAGGTAGAAATGGTGTACTGCACCTGCGAAAGGTCAAAGCCCCGAAACCGACTCTTCCCTTTGGTTTCTTCTAGGGCCAGAAGCGCCACCCCAATGGCCCCAGTGACCTCGTGATGGGGAGGGACGATGATCGGGCGCTTGAGGACCTTTTCAAAGGCGGCCACAATGCCGGCGTTAAAGGCCGTGGCCCCTTGGTAGAAGACACGTTGGCCAATTTTTCGCCCTTCAACTACCTTGTTGAGATAATTATGCACAATGGCGTAACACAAACCCCCGATGAGGTCTTCTTTAGGGAGCCCCTGTTGTTGGTAATGCAGGAGGTCAGACTGCATAAAGACGGTACAGCGTTCACCCATCTCAAGCGGGGCCTCGGAGCGTAAGGCATATTCACCAAATTTTTCGATGGGCACGTTGAGACGTACGGATTGTTCCTCAAGGAAGGAGCCGGTGCCAGCGGCACAAGCCTTGTTCATGGTAAAATCAACGATAGCCCCGTTCTCAAGGCGAATAAACTTTGAGTCCTGCCCGCCGATCTCGATGATGGTGTCTACCTCTGGGTCGAGGAAGGCTGCGGCCTTGGCCTGGGCGGTGATCTCATTGCGGATCACATCAGCCCCAACAAAGTCCCCCACTAGATACCGCCCGGACCCGGTCGTCCCCACACCCAAGACTTCGACCTCTTTAGGAAGCTTTTCCCTCAGGGCAAGGAGTCCTTCCTTCACACTCTCTAAGGGTTTCCCATGATGAAGGGCGTAGGTCTTGGCCAGAAGCCGACCTTCTTGGTCAATGGCCACCAGTTTGGTGCTCACCGAGCCCACATCAATACCCAGGTAAATCTTCACTTTTTGATCAAGTCTTGGTGTAGATGCCCTTTCCTCTGGTTTACGTAGGGTATAGGGCCCCAGCTTGGGTAGACGTTTGGGTGCGGGTTTCCGTTCCTTGAGATAAGCAGCCAGGACCTCTGAGCCCCGATAAGGAGCGGCAAAACGACCATCAAGACCATAGAGCGCCGCCCCGATAGCCCCCATGATGAAGTGATATTTAGGGATGATCAATTCGCCTTCCTTGAGCCGAAAGACCTCTTTAATGGCCCGTCTGACCCCGGGATTGGCAGCCACCCCCCCTTGGAAGACTACGGGAGGATGAACTTTCCGGCCTCGGGCCAGATTGCTCTTCAGGTTCCGAACGATGGCAAAACAAAGCCCGGCGATAATTTCATGATCCGGCACGGCAGCCTGTTGGAGGTGGATCATGTCCGACTTGGCAAAGACGGTACAACGCCCGGCAATTCGGGGGATATGTTCGGCCCTTAAGGCCAGTTGGCCAAACTCTTGAATGGTATATCCCAGACGAGCGGCCTGCTGTTCAAGGAAGGCCCCGGTGCCGGCGGCACACATGGTGTTCAGGGCAAAGTCTTGGATGCGAAAGCGCCCGCCTTCATGGGCAATAAAGACCAGCTTTGAATCTTCACCGCCGATGTCAATAATGGTCCTGGCCTCGGGATGAAAATGCTCCACCGCCCGGGCATGGGCCATGACCTCGTTGACAAAGGCCACCGAGAGGATCTGCGAGATGAACTTGCCTGCCGTCCCGGTACAGGTGAGGCCCTCAAGGTCTTTTCCGAAGCGCTCCTCTGCCTCTTCCAAGAGTTTTTTGGCCGTCTCTACCGGTTGACCGTGGGTCTTACGATAATCATGATAAAGTATCCTGCACTCCGGAGAGAGGACGGCTATCTTCGCCGTCCCCGAACCGACATCCAGGCCCACATAATACTTACCCATGGGTCCCTCCATCTGATCTTTTCGCCCAAAACTATAATCATCCCCTTTTCCCTAAGGCCCAGACAGAAGAATAGCAAAAAATCCGAACTTCGGCAGGAAATTCTTACAGCAAAAACCTCTTTAAAAAATCCTCCTTAGAAAGGGCAGCCACCAGGGCTTGATAAGTCTCCATTGGTTTTGTATGCCTTCCCACCAAAAGTTTCAAGACTTTGGCCCCTTGTTTTCGATAAAATTCTATTAACGGGCGAGTACGATCCCGGTAGGTGAGCCATTTTTTGTAGATGAGTTCGATCTTATCGTCGGTACGGCCCTTTCGATCACCGCCGACGTCTTTGTGAATACGCTCAAGGATCTCTTCAAAGGAGGCTTCAAGGACAATGACCAAGGGAATATGGACGATCGGGGCCAAAGATCGGGCCTGGCCATGATGTCGAGGGAGCCCGTTCAGAACCAATATCTCCCTTCCTTGGGCCTTTTTAGAGTACAAAAAGGCCTTAAGGATCTTGACCGCTAGGTAAAAATGTTCGTCTTCTAAGAGAAGCCCTTCCTCAAGGACCCTTTGAATAAAAAGGCGTTCGGAGGGTAAGATCCCGTCTCTTCGTTCTCCCCTGGCAATGGCCCGTAACTCGTGACCGAAGTCAAAGTGGAGTAGACGGAGATCATAAAGACCTTGTTGTTCAAGCAGATCCCCTAAGGGAGATTTACCCACCCCAGTTGGTCCAAGGAGCAAGATCCCTTGCAGTTTCTGTGGCACGGCTAGGGCAAGATGGCGTCCACAAAGGCTTCAGGATTAAATTCCTCTAAGTCTTCAAGCCCTTCTCCAAGCCCTATAAACCGAATAGGGATCTTGAAGAGATGGGCCAGGGTAAGGGCAATGCCTCCCTTGGCCGTCCCGTCCATCTTGGTGATGATGAGTCCGGTAAGGGGCAGGGCCTCTCCAAATAAACGGACTTGATTGATGGCATTCTGCCCGGTGGTGGCGTCAATGACCAATAAATTTTCATGCGGTGCCCCGGGGAGGACCTTCCCCGCTACCCGGGCCATCTTTTTGAGTTCTTCCATGAGGTTGTATTTGGTATGTAGTCGCCCGGCGGTGTCGATCAAGGCCACGTCTATCTTTCTCTTTTGAGCGGCCTTAAGGCCTTCAAAGACTACGGCTGAAGGATCAGCCCCTGGGGTCTGTTTAATCACCGGCACTTCAAGGCGTTTCCCCCAAGACTCTAATTGTTCGATGGCCGCGGCGCGAAAGGTATCCGCCGCCACTAGGAGGACCTGATGACCACCTCTTTTCAGGCGATAGGCCAGTTTAGCGATGGTTGTTGTCTTACCCACCCCGTTAACCCCGACCAGGAAGACCCCTGCTGGTCTGGCTGCTGGTGGGAACGAGGGGCTTTCAAGAGAGAGGATCTTTAACATCTCCTCGCGCAAAGCGGCCTTAAATTCCCTTGATTTAAGTAACTGCCCGTCTTTTACCCGAAGGCGCAAGGGGGAAAGTAGGGCCTTTACCGTATCAATATTGATGTCAGCGGTAATCAGGGCCTCTTCTAATTCTTCAAAAAATTCTTCATCAACGATACGTTCGATGACAAAGAGTTCTCCCAGCCCCTCTTTAAGACGCTCCCTGGTATGCGAGAGCCTTTCTCTAAACTTTTGCCAGACAGTCTTTTCCGAGGTCCTATTTTCTTCCGGCCCCTTTTCGACCCTTTCTTCTGACTTTTTTTTGAACCACTTGAACATCATTGCTCCTTGAGTTAAAAAGTGCCTTTCAGAGACGCTTTTACTGATATCTTAGGCTTTATATCTTTGCAACTGAGCTATGGACTTGGATATAGAACTCAGACTCCTACCCCCAGAGAAGAGGCGTTCCCTCCAGGCCGACTCGGAGTTTGGTTTTGGTCGCCTCTTTACCGATCACATGTTCTACATGGAATATGATAAGGCTCGAGAATGGCATGGGGCCTGTATCAAACCCTATGAACCCATCTGCCTTGATCCGGCGGCGGTGGTCTTTCATTACAGCCAGACCATCTTTGAGGGGCTTAAGGCCTATTATGGGGTCGATGGTCGCATCCGACTATTCCGCCCAGACCAGAATATGGCCCGCCTGAATCATTCCGCCCGGCGGATGTGTATGCCAGAGATAGACGAGGCCTTTGTCTTAAAGGTCATCAAGAAATTAGTCTCCATCGAAAAAGACTGGATACCCAGGGAAAGGGGTTCGGCCCTTTATATCCGTCCCTTGATGATGGGGACCGAGGCCTTTTTAGGGGTCAAGCCCAGTGACAGTTACATCTTTTTCATTATCTTGAGCCCGGTTGGGGCCTATTATCGCGAAGGATTTAATCCCATCAAGATCTTTGTCACCGACCAATACGTCCGCGCTGTACCCGGGGGAGTAGGAGATGTGAAGACCGGGGGCAATTATGCCGCCAGCCTTATGGCCTCAGAGGAGGCCAAAAAACTTGGTTATACCCAGGTGCTTTGGCTTGATGCCCTTGAACGACGCTATGTTGAAGAAGTAGGGACGATGAACATCTTCTTTTATTTTGAAGACGAATTGGTCACCCCTAAACTTACCGGCAGCATCCTCCCTGGAATCACTAGGGATTCGGTCCTAAAGATGACCAAAGATTGGGGTCTTCCGGTCAAAGAACGGCGAATATCCATCGACGAGGTGATCGAAGGGATCAAGTCAGGACGACTCAAGGAATGTTTTGGCACCGGAACGGCGGCGGTGATTTCTCCGGTGGGCTGGTTGGCTTATAAAGGCGAAGAATATGTCATCAATCGCGGCCAGACAGGGCCTCTGGCCAAACGCCTCTTTGATGAACTTACTGGGATTCAGTACGGTGACCGCCCTGACCCTTACGGCTGGATTCAGTTTGTAGAGCCCTAAGTTTATCTTCTTGCAAGATCTCTTCCAGACGACGCTCCAGTTCTTCTTCAAGCTTGCGAAGACTGATGGGTAACCTTTCTCGGCGTCTGAATATTTCTTCAGCAATCTTTTCTTGACCGAAGAGGATCAAGTCTTTGACGACCATCTCCAATTCGAGGACGTTTTTGGGCCAAGGATAAAGCAAAAATTTCTCAAGCAATTCTCGTGAGAGGGGACAGTAAGGTTGTCGATAGAGGGCACCATAGTTTTCCAAAAAATGCTCTACCAAAAGAGGTAGATCAATAAATTTTCTTCGTAACGGCGGTAAATGGGCACTAAATTCTGCCAGACGAAAATAGAGAGAAGGTAAGAGTCTTTCTTCCTTGATAAGTTGACCTGGAGAGGTGTTTACCGAAACGATTAATTTCAAAGTAGGGCTTAAGGGCTCGTGGATGCCTAAAGGAAAGAAGCTTCCAGTGTCTAAAAAGTAGAGGAGTTTTTGTTGGGCAGAGATTGGTAGGTGTTCGAGGCCTTCTAAATAGAGGACACCATTTCTAGCCCGAGATAAGGCCCCTTCTTTAGGACGTTTGATCTCTTTGATCACCTTGGGACCAAAGCCAAAAAGGAGGGGCTCGATCATCTCCTCAGGGAGGGCAGAGGCGGCAAACTTGACAAAAGGTCCACCGATCCAAGCGTGGAGATGATGGGCATAGAGTTCTTTTCCGGTACCAGGCTCCCCCTCAAGGAAAATGGGGTTGGGGATCTTGGCCAAGAAAGGGATAGCCTTTCTTAATCTTACTATCTTTTCGTCTTCGCCAAGAAAGGGATTTTTCCGTTCCTCTGGATTGAGAGATAATCTTCGGCCCAGGGTCTCTTCTAAGACTTCATAAAATCTCTCAGTCAAAAAGGGACGTTTGAGATAAGCGATCTTTTTAAAGTGAGAAACCCCGGTGATCTTTCGTACGGTCCCGATACATAATACCGGTGTCTCGGGAGAAACATTAGAAGAGACCCCTTTTAAGACCCTTTGGTCGATCTTTTTTGGTTCTAGCAGGAGCAAAAGCTGAGGAGGTTCTCGTTTATTGACCGAGAGACCAGCCAATTCCAAGAGATGGACAACATACCGCTCAAGGCCCTCTTCTCCAGATAATAAATAGACGTTTAACATGCCAATTTTCTCGAAAAGACGATGCCATGAAAGACTTCTTTGACCTTACCGAATTTGACCATAACAGTCTGCCTAACTTTCACAAAAAATAATTCGATAATATTGAACAAGTACTTGAGTAAATCATTCCATCTTTTAAAAATGCAAAATTGATACCTTCTTGCAAGAAAAAAAACAGCTCAAAAAGAGACTAAAATCTCCCTAAATGCAGGAAGGTTTAAAAAAGAAAAGGAAAAATTTTTCACTTATTGGGAAATCTTTTGGAACTCAAGACTCTTTAGTGGAAAAAATTTTCCTTTTATTGGTTTGGATAGGGAGGGGGCCGTTTTATGAGAGCTATAAGGGCTATAAACGGCCCCGAGGGTTAAAAATCGACGATCTTTTTGGCCTGAGCCGTGGCCCTTTGGATGGCAACGGCCTTATCTAGATCAAAATCCGCCAAATCCTCTTCTCCCATATCTCGGTAGATCTGACTTCGGGCCATAAAGGCGGCGGCGTAAAGGGGTTCGATGTCAATGGCCTTGTTAAAACACTCCAAGGCCTTGTCTAGGTTTTTTTGACGATAATAGACCTGACCAAGACGGTAATGAAGGCGGGGGTTTCTAGGCTCTATTTCTAGGGCGGCCAAGAGATCAGTCTCAGCCTCCTCTAAGCGATCAAAGCGCAAATGGATAGCCGCCCGGGCATGTAGGGCCTTGACCATCCTGGGTTCCAGATCCAAGGCCTTGTTAAGATATTCCAGGGCTTGGTCGAATCTTTGTTTAAAGAGGAGAAAGGCGCCCTCTTCGTAGAGTTCTTCAGCTGTCATAGGAACCTCCTTGTCTTTGAATTAGACTCTGTTTAATAGTAAATTATTAAATAAAAATAGCAATGAGGAGGGGTGCCCGAGTGGTCGAAGGGGGCGGCCTTGAAAGTCGCTGAGGGCGTAAGCCCTCCGGGGGTTCGAATCCCTCCCCCTCCGCTGTTGCCGAAAGGAAAAATTTTAGGTAATCTTGCCAGAGGCCGGAGGGGTGACCGAGTGGCCGAAGGTGCTCGCCTGCTAAGCGAGTGTGCCCTTAACCGGGCACCGTGGGTTCGAATCCCACCCCCTCCGCCATTATTTCTTCCTTGATTCTTTTTTTTCCTCCGCTAACTTAAAGAAGTCTAAAAACTTGAAGGGAGTTTATTTTGGAACTCAAGGCCTTACTCGTACCACACACATATATACGAATGGACTTAGCCACCTTGGCCCTGGCCTTTTTTGATCGTTTGGTCCTCCTCCAACCCAGTGAAAAAAAACCCGAAGCCCCCTTTGCCAAACTGGTCGAAGCAGGGTTGATAGAGATCATCACTCCGCCTCCTTTTGGCGAGCGGCTGGTCTGGTTTGAACGCCTGGTCAAGAGCTACGAAGAATGGGGCCTGATGATGCGCTGGCCGGAGAACGTCTCTATGTTCAAGGCCTGGCCTGAAGCAATAGAAGAGAGTGTTTCGGAGATCAAGGCCGAACTCCAAGGACGAAAAAAGACCGAAGATGATCCCATCCTTCGGGCCCGGGTCATCCTGCAACTGGCCTTTGATCTGGATAAGCGCCTTGAAGAGCTGGATCAGGAATATGAAAACCTACAGGCTAAGGCCATGAGGCTTACCGATTTTGTCCTCGGAAGTGATCCGGTCAAGCCGCGTTTCCCCAAATGGGTGATTGAAGGCCGGGAGCCTAATTG
>CAZKEG010000033.1:0-9931 GCA_964551715.1 uncultured Thermodesulfobacteriota bacterium | reverse complement strand
GCCAAGCAAGTGGTGACAGACTACGACCGGGAGATGGAGGGCTTTCAGTTCCACCGGGCCCTGGCCAGGTTGTGGGAGCTCATCGGTGAGACCAATCGCTACGTAGATCACCAGGCCCCATGGAGCTTAATGAAAGAAGGAGATACCGTGCGCACAGCCACGGTGCTTTACCACCTCCTTGAGGTCCTGCGCATAGTGGCCGGTTGTCTCTGGCCGGTTTGCCCTGCTTCGGCGGAAAAGATCTTGACCAACCTCGGGCTTTCTTTAGAAGAGCTTTCGTTCTCGCGTCTTGAAGAGTTCGGTCTGCTCAAACCAGGGCTTAAGACCAAACGAGGAAAGGCCTTGTTTCCCCGCCTGGAAAAGAAGGAAGAGGCCCCTTCAGAGCCTCCTAGAGAAGAAAAGAAAGAAGAGGCCGAGGTCCTTCCCTTTGAAGAATTTAACAAATGGGACTTACGGGTGGCGGAAGTGGTGATGGCTGAACGTATTCCCGGGACTGATCGTCTGCTCAAGCTCACGGTAAAATGTCCGGAAGAAAGGACGGTGGTCGCGGGGATAGCCGAATTTTACAAACCAGAAGACCTAGTCGGCAAACAGGTGGTCCTGGTAGCCAATCTCAAGCCAGCCAAGATTCGGGGAGTGGTCTCTCAAGGGATGGTCTTAGCCGCTAAAGACAAAACTGGTCTTAAGCTCATTGTCCCTGAAGATAGGGTCGCCCCTGGAGCCAGAATAAGTTAACGAAGATAAGCATCGGGAAGATGTTGTAAGGTGAGATCGTTTATTACTTTGTGTAGGGCTTCCACAAAGCGCTCTTTGAGTTTGACAATCTCAAGTCCAGCCATAGTTCCTTGGTTAGTAGTTTTAATCCAGACTACCCGGGCCTTTCCTTTTACTGGTGGGTCAGAAGTAAAAGAGAAGGAAATGGTCAGTCCAGGCTTGAGAGGGGCATCGGTAAGAAGACGCATACCGGTAAGACTTAGGTCAAGGAGCGTAGCCTGATAAACCCTCATATCTCCGGGAAAAGCCAGGTAACAATCAAAATTTACTTCGTAACGAGAAAAAACGCGTTTATCAATCATGTTTTCCCCAAGCCCGAGTTACTTATCGGCCCAAAAGAAATTTCCCTTAAGCCCCCTTTGTGGCGGAAGACCGGGGAAGAGTTTTAGTTCCTCTATAATCCTTAAGGCGCACCAGGCCTCAAAGATCTTGCCGCGCTTAAGGGCCCCTTGGGCAAAAATCCGCCCCTTCTTTAGGGCCTCTCGCAGGGCAAGGAGTCTCATGGCTGGGGTGAGCCTTGGTTCGTTTTTGAGGAGCTTGGTCAAGGCTAGGAGTCGATACCAATCAAGCCCGGGCTGGCGCGAAAGTTGGTCTTCATGTCCGCCTCGCTTGACGACCAGGGGTTCCTCGATGAGGTAGATCGGGTAACGGGCCGAAAGCCTCAACCAGAGTTCGTAATCTTCGGCCACCGGAAAGGTCTCGTCAAAAAGGCCGATCTCCCGAAAGATTTCTCTCCTTAGCATCACTCCAGAAGGGGAGACGACACAGAGTTCCACACAGCGATGAAAGATAAGGCCACTCTCCTTGGTGTGTTTTTTCTTGGGATTGACCCGTCGGCCATGCCTGATCCATATCTCTTCGGTCTGCACGGCCACGGCTTGTGGATGCTCTTTGAAAAAGGTCACTTGTCGTTCGAGTTTTTTGGGAAGCCAGAGGTCATCGCTGTCCAAAAAGGCGATCAATTCTCCACGGGCAAGTCTCAGGCCATGGTTTCTAGCTGCGGCTACCCCTCGGTGGGTCTGTCTTATATAACGTACAGGGTATTTTTTGACCAATTCTTCGGTCTGATCGGTGGACCCGTCATCAACGACAATAATTTCAAGTGGGGGACAGGTTTGGGCCAAGACCGAGTCCAAGGCCTCGGCCAAAAACTTTGCCCGATTGTAGGTAGGAATAATGACTGAAACCAACATTATTTATGATAAGGTTCACCGGAAAGGATGGTAAAGGCCCGATAAAGCTGTTCAAGGAGGACCAAGAGGGCTAACTCATGATTGAGGGTCATGGGGGAGAGGGAGAGTCGATGGTCGGCCTTGAGAAGGACCTCTTCCGCCAACCCGAAGGCCCCACCGATCACGAAGCAGAGTTTTGGTGCGGTTTCTAAGGTCTTTTTCAGAAATTGGGCAAACTCAAGTGAGCCGAAACTTTTTCCGCGTTCATCAAGGGCGACCACTTTGGTCGATGAATCAAGTCCGGAGAGCAAGGCCCTGGCCTCCGTCTGTTTGATCACCTCGGCTCCCTTTCCTTTGGAAGGGGCCTTTCTTTCTTCTAATTCGAGTTTGATGTAATGTTTGAGGCGCGAGGTATAAAATTGGGCCCCTTGGCGGACGAAGGGAAACTTAAGGCGTCCGGGGAGGCGGATATAAATCTTGGCCGGAAAACGCATAGAGGAATTTTAACATGAAAAAAGAGGAGCTTCTTCGATCTATCCCGGCGGTACATGAGTTGATCAAGGCCTTAAAAGATGAGATTAAGGCCGTGGATTCGCTTTATCTCTTAAGCGCCCGTGAGGCCACCGAGTATTTTCGAAGGGCCATCTTGGCCGAAGAACTCACTCAGGTACCCACCTTTGATGAGGTCCTGGCCAAGGCCAAAGAGATATTAATACGCAAACTAAGGCCCAGTCTTTGTCGGGTGATAAATGCCACCGGGGTAGTGGTCCATACAAACCTCGGTCGCTCCCTCTTGCCTGAAGAGGCCATAGAGGCCCTACTTTTGGTGGCCAGGCGTTATTCCAACCTAGAATTTGATCTCTCTTCTGGCCGTCGGGGGAGCCGTTACGTCCATGTAGAGGAGATCCTGTGTGAACTCACTGGGGCGGAAAGTGCCTTGGTGGTCAACAATAACGCCGCTGCCGTACTCCTTACCCTTAATACCCTGGCTCAGGGCCGCGAGGTCATCATCTCCCGGGGAGAATTGGTAGAGATCGGGGGCTCTTTTCGTATCCCAGACGTCATGGCCCGCTCCGGGGCCATCTTACGTGAGGTGGGAACTACTAATCGCACCCATCTCCGCGACTATGAAGAGGCTATTAATGAAAACACAGCCCTCCTTATGAAGGTTCATAAGAGCAATTTTGCCATAGTAGGCTTTACCAAAGAGGTCTCCGGTAAAGAACTGGTTGAACTCGGTCGTCGTTACGGCCTTCCGGTGATCGAGGACCTGGGAAGTGGTTGTCTGGTAGACTTTTCGAAATACGGTCTCCTTAAGGAACCTACGGTCCAAGAGGTCCTGGCTGCCGGCCTTGACGTGGTCACCTTCTCCGGAGACAAACTCTTAGGCGGACCTCAGGCCGGTTTGATCCTGGGCCGAAGGGAATTAGTCGACCAAATCAAGAAGAACCCGATGAACCGAGCGGTGCGGATCGACAAACTCACCTTGGCCGCCCTTGAGGCCACCCTTCGCCTCTATCGTGATCTGGATCAAGCCGTGGAGCGTATCCCGACCTTGGCCTTAATTACTATGCCTTTTAAAGAGATTCGCCTGAAGGCCAAGCGCTTGGTCTCTCGCCTCGGAAGGGAAGGTCTTTCCGGAGTTAAGTTTGAGAGCCAGGAGACGATTTCCCGGGTGGGGGGAGGGGCCTTGCCCTTGGCCAGCCCCAAGTCCTATGCCGTGGTGATCGAGTCAAAGAGATATTCTGCGGCTAAGATCGAACGTCTCTTGCGAGAAAACGAGCCACCGATCATCTCTCGGGTAGAAGAAGAGAAGGTTTTTCTTGACATGCGCACGGTTTTGCCCGATGAAATTCCTGAAATAGCCGCGGCCTTGGCCAAGATCTTTGCCCCTTGAGGTCGTTATGGATGAAATTGAGGTCGGAGTCTTGAAAAGATTGCTACCCCTTTTAGAACAATCTCTGGCCCCTCTTTTACCGGTAGGTTTTAAGCTCGAAGAGAAGGGAAATGGTCTTCCCTTGGAGTTTAAAGGTAATTATTTAGGCCATCTAGTCCTCTCACCGGATGGCCTTTCCCAGGAGGAACTTTCGCGATGGAAGCCAACGGTCTTGGCCTTGGCTCATGAACTCCTGAACCGCTTACTGAACGAAAATCTAATAGAAGGTCTACCCGGGCCACGTATTTTGGAAAATGATCTCAAACAGCAGGAATTTTCCGGGCTCTTGGTCAAAGGGCCGCGTCCCACAGGAGATAAACTTTATGCCCTAGCTCCAGGGCTCTATTTTTTACCTGAAGAAGGGGTCAAATCCAGGGAATTTTTGTCTTCTCTTTGGGCTAAGGAGGAGGTTTTTACAGCGGTCTCGGTAAGGTTTTCTTCACCCGAAGATTTGAATCAAGCTGAAGATCTAATCTGGTTGGCCGAGGCCTTTGGTTTTACTTGGCTTTCTGGCAAGGCCCTAAAGTGCTTGGCTGAAGAATGGGCCTTTTCCGAGCTCGCCAAGGTCAAGAAAGGCCTTTTTCCTTTAGTGGCTGCGGCCGAAAGGGATAAACTTTTGGTCTTGGCTGAAGGGCCGGAGGAAGCCCTTTCTTATTTGGCTGGGCAGGCGCTGGCCAAATACGAGATCAATTCGACTAAAGGGCTCTTTGTCTTTGATCTTCCGTTAGAAGAGATCCTTTCTTTGGCCGAAGAACTTGGATTTCTGGCTGGGATCTATCCCGGCGGAGAGCATCTCCCACCCCTTGCGGCGGTATGGGCGGCCTTTGAACACGGAAGACGACTCAAAAGGCCCCAGGCCGTAGTCTTTTCTGGATTCACCTATCACGTGGCTGGCGATCTCTATGCTGATCTCGGTGACCTGGGTGCAGCCTTGAGGGCCTATTTAGCCGGGAGAGAAGGGACAGCTCAGCCGGTGGATCTCTTAAACAGCCTCGCGGTGACCATGATCCAACTAGGCAAACGTAAAGAGGCCCGTGAATTCTTGGAAGAGGCCATCTCTCTTTCTCCAAAAGATCCTATCTTACATTACAATTTAGGTCTTTTCCTTCGGGAGGAAGGGTATCCCGAGGCCGAGGCCTGTTTTCAAAAGGCCTATTCTCTGGCTCCGGAAGAAGAGGCCTTTGCCCTGGCCTGGGCCAAGAGCCTGGCTGGAAAGGCCAAATGGGCCATGGTCAAGGAAGTCCTTTCCGGGTGTAAACTCTCCGCCAAGGGTCTTTTCTTACTGGCTGAGGCCTGCTATCAACTCGGGCAATTAAGAGAGGCCTTTTCTCTCTTTAAGGACGTGGCTAGATTAGATCCGAAAAACGCCAGGGCCTTGGCCTATTTGGCCCTTCTCTTTGCCAAGCTCGAAGGGGAGAAAGAAGTGGCCAAGAGTTTGGCCGAGCAGGCCAAAGGGCTAGATCCCAAAGGAGTAGATAATCTTTTGGATTCCTTAGAAGGATTCTTGGAGGAGGATGAGCATTAAACTCACCGTCCTTGGTTCGGGGACAGGGTGGCCGAGGCTTGAACGAGGGGCCCCGGGGTATCTTTTACAGGTGGCTGGAGAGAACATCCTCCTTGATATGGGTCCAGGGACTATTTATCGCCTGCTTAAGGCCGGTGTCCAGATCTCGGAGATAGACGGCATCTTTCTCTCTCATTTTCATCCAGATCACGTTACGGACTTGATCCCCTTCTTTTTTGCCACCCGTTATGCCTTGGGTTACAAACGGGAGAAGCCTTTTTGGCTCATCGCCGGAGAGGGGTTTTCTCAATTTCACCAAGGCCTGCGACAGGCCTTTGGCCATTGGGTCGATCCTCCAGAAGGTCTTATGCAACTCCAGGAACTCTCTACCAAATATCCAAGTGCCCTCTTGATACCGCCGCTTGAGATACGTTCAGCCCCGGTAGTCCATAATCCCGAGAGCCTGGCTTACCGGATCGAATATCAAGGAAAGAGCCTGGTCTATTCCGGGGATACAGACTATGCCCCTTCTTTGATTGATCTGGCCAGGGGAGCAGATCTTCTCATTCTTGAGTGTGCAGCCCCAGAAGGGGCCAAGGTCCCTGGGCATCTTATTCCTTCCCTAGCTGGGCGAATAGCCGGCGAGGCCCAGGTGAAGAGACTACTTCTCACCCATTTTTACCCTCCCTGTGATGAGGCAGACCTCATCGGCCCTTGTTCCTCTCATTTCGCTGGGGAGATCCTCCTGGCCGAGGATTTCTTGACCATCGAGCTTTAGGTTAAACATGGTTACATTTACAAATCCTTGATCAATGTCTAACTTCAAGGACAAAGGTTAAGGAGGGGCCTATGAAAGAGGCCATGTTATATCGAAGATTAGAAGGCGGTCTGGTGGAATGTGGGCTTTGTAATCATCGCTGCCAAATAAAGCCAGATAAATTTGGGATTTGTCGGGTGCGTTTCAACCGCGACGGCACACTCTATACCCTGGTCTACGGAAAGATCATCGCCCAGCACGTGGATCCCATCGAAAAAAAACCCCTTTTTCACTTCTTGCCCGGTTCACGGAGCCTTTCCATCGGGACCGTAGGGTGTAATTTCCAGTGTGATTTCTGCCAGAACTTCGAGATCTCTCAGTACCCGAAGATGGAAGGTCGCGTGATCGGCGAAGACACCTCTGCCGAGGCCGTGGTCCAGGCGGCCTTGACCACACGCTCTCAAAGCATCTCCTACACCTACAATGAACCCACGGTCTTTTTTGAGTTTGCCTATGATTGCGCCAAATTGGCTGTGAAACACGGCCTTAAAAATGTCTTTGTCTCTAACGGCTATATGACCACCGAGGCCTTGGATACCATTTATCCCCATCTCCATGCGGCTAACATCGACCTTAAGGCCTTTCGGGAGGAGTTTTATCGCAAACATTGTAAGGCCAGATTGGCCCCGGTGCTTGAGACCCTAAAGCACCTAAAGAAACAAGGCGTCTGGCTGGAGGTAACCACCCTGATCATCCCTGGAGAAAACGACGATCCGGAGGAATTGAGAGAGATCGCCCAGTTTATCCGTGACGAACTTGGAGCCGAGACTCCGTGGCACGTAACGCGGTTTTATCCCCGTTTTCAATTGCTGACCAGGCCGGTCACCCCGGTAGAGACCCTGAGGATGGCCTATAAGATCGGCAAGGAGGCTGGTCTAAAGTATGTCTACACCGGGAATGTCCCTGGAGAAGACGGCGAGAAGACCTTTTGTTGGAATTGCGGAGAGCTCCTAATTGACCGATACGGCTTTGGGATAATGAGTTTTCGCCTAACCGATGAAGGAACCTGTCCGAAGTGCGGGGCAAAGATCGATGGAGTATGGAGCTAATAAAATAATCCTCCTTGATCACGGAAGCGGCGGTCGGGCCACTTACGAGCTTTTAAATAAAGTCTTTAGGCCGCATCTTAAAGAAGTCCTCCTTTTGGATAGTGCTATCTTAGATCGTGATCACCCCGGGCGTTTGGCCTTTACCACCGATAGCTTTGTGGTCTCGCCCATCTTTTTCCCCGGGGGTGACATTGGGTCCTTGGCGGTCCATGGGACAGTAAACGATCTCGCCATGGTCGGGGCAAGTCCCCTCTATCTTTCCGTGGCCTTTATCTTGGAAGAAGGTTTTTTGCTGACAGAATTGGAAAAGGTGGTCGTTTCTCTGGCCCAGGCGGCCAAGGAGGCCAGGGTCAAGGTAGTCTGCGGTGACACCAAGGTCGTCCCTAAAGGTAAAGGGGACAAGGTCTATCTCAACACCACCGGGGTGGGGGTCATCCCCCCGGGAGTAGAACTCCTTCCACAGCGGATTCAGCCGGGAGATGAGATCCTTGTCTCCGGGCCGGTGGGAGACCACGGCCTGGCCGTGCTTTCGGCAAGAGAGGAGTTGGGGCTTTCAGGTCTTAAGAGTGATTCCCAACCCCTTAATCGTCTGGTACAAGCCTTGATTGAGGCCTTGGGGCCCAAACTCCATGCCCTTCGGGATCCGACTCGAGGAGGCTTGGCCACCACCATGAATGAGTTGGCCACTGAGGCCGGGGTCGAAATCCTCCTTGATGAGGCCTTCATTCCAGTGCGGGAGGAGGTGCGGGCTGGAAGCGAGATCCTTGGTCTTGATCCCCTTTATCTCGCTTGTGAAGGCCGGTTGGTAGCCTTCGTAGAAAAGGGAGCCGGGGGAGAGGCCCTCTCGGTCCTCCAGAGTTATCCAGAAGGAAAGGGTGCCTCGATGATCGGGCGGGTGCTCTCCATAAAAGACAAACCAAGGGTAATTCTCAAGACCGCCTTTGGTGGTGAACGGCTTCTGCCCATGCTTTCTGGCGAACCCCTTCCCCGGATTTGTTAGATTCCTCTTGTCATTTGGCCGCTCTTGGAGTAGGGAAAACCTTCACGTAAAGGATCTGTTTCGGTTTTTTTTAGGGGATAGATCTTGGCCATCAATCGGGAAAATTTTTAGGAGAAAAGGCATGAAAGAGATGACCCCTGAGGAACAACTGGAATACCTTCGCCGGGGCACGGTGGAGATCATCGAAGAAGAGGAACTTCTCGCCAAGCTCAAGCGTGCTCGAGAGACTAGTCGCCCCCTACGGATCAAGGCCGGTTTTGATCCCACGGCTCCGGATCTACATTTGGGACATACCGTGCTTATCCGCAAGATGCGCCATTTCCAAGACTTAGGACATGAGGTCTATTTTTTGATCGGGGACTTTACGGCTATGATCGGAGATCCTTCCGGGCGTTCGGACACCAGGCCCCCGCTGAGCAGAGACGAAGTCCTTAAAAATGCTAAGACCTATACCGCCCAGGTCTTCAAGATACTCGATGCCCAAAAGACCAAGGTAGTCTTCAACAGCGAATGGATGTCCAGGTTTAAGGCCGAAGATTTCATCCGCCTTTGTGGCAAATATACCGTGGCTCGTATGCTTGAGCGCGAAGACTTTAAGAAACGCTTTGAAAGCCAACGTCCCATCGGTATTCATGAATTGATCTACCCTTTGATCCAGGCCTACGATTCCGTGGCCCTTGAAGCCGATGTGGAGTTAGGCGGGACTGATCAGCGCTTTAATCTCCTGGTAGGGCGTGAGATCCAGCGTGAATACGGCCAGGAACCGCAGGTGATCATTACCGTGCCCATTTTGGAGGGGCTTGATGGGGTGCAGAAGATGAGCAAGTCCCTAGGCAATTACGTGGGGATCACCGAGCCCCCGCAGGAGATGTTTGGCAAGCTCATGTCGATCAGCGACGATCTTATGTGGCGCTATTATGAATTACTGACAGACATACCTCTAGAGGAGATTGAGCGCCTCAAGCAGGCGGTAGCCGAAGGGCGGGAACATCCCAAAGAGGTCAAAAAGCGCCTGGCCATGGAGATCGTGGCCCGTTATCACTCGCCAGATGCGGCGCAAAAGGCCGCTGATGAGTTTGAAAAGGTCTTTGCCAAGGGTGGCGTCCCGGAAGACATTCCCACCGTGGACACTGCCGAAGAAAAGATCTGGCTCCCGCGCTTTCTAAAAGATCACGGTCTGGTAAAAAGTACTTCGGAAGGCAAACGGCTAGTGGCCCAGGGAGCCATCCAACTAAACGGCGAAAAAATACGGGAAGAAGAGGTCTTTCTTCCTCCTGGTGAACACGTCTTCCGCATCGGAAAAAAGCGTTTTCTCAGAGTAATCAAAAGTTAGGATCCGTGTCCTTTTTCGGAATAAGAAGGAACGAATCTCTATTGAGGAATCTAGCCCGTTTTTATCCCTGCTTTTCTTCTCCTCGGGACTTGTCTTTTCAAAGAGCTTGGGCTAAGAGCAAGTCAAAAGGGTTATTGGAAAAGGAGGAGTCTAAGGGAGGTTCGTATGGATTGGCGACAAAAAGATTATCTAGCCCGGGAAGATATAGAAGCCCTTCAATTACGCCGCCTCAGAGAAGTGGTCGAAAGGGTCTACCACCTCGTCCCTTTTTATCGGCAAAAGTTCGATGAGATCGGCCTAAAACCCAAACATATAAAATCCCTAGATGATCTAAAGAATCTACCCT
>CAZKEG010000032.1:5903-10269 GCA_964551715.1 uncultured Thermodesulfobacteriota bacterium | reverse complement strand
AATTTGTCGGTTGTTTTGGCGGGGTCTATTTTGTCAATGATTCTAAGGCCACCAACGTAGACGCTACTTTAAAGGCCTTGGAAGGTCTGGCTGGACCAATCATCCTCATCTTGGGTGGCAAACACAAAGGGGCCTCTTATCGGCCTTTGGCCTCAGCCATTCGCGAAAAGGTCAGACTCTTGATCCTCATGGGTGATTCGCGACATCTCATGGCTGAGGAATTGAGAGACCTAACCTTGACCAGATTGGTCCCTACTCTGGAAGAGGCGGTGGCCTTGGCCATCTCTGAGGCTGTCTCCGGAGATACGGTCCTTCTCTCGCCGGCGGCGGCCAGCTTTGATCAATTCGAAAATTATCAGGAACGAGGAGATCTCTTTCGGGAGATCGTCTTGGCCTATGCTCCGGAATATTTAGGAGAAGATCAAAGGACCAAGATGGTCACTTACCACTAAAAGATTAGGTTTTTATGAGACTGGTTATTGCCGGAGGAGGAACGGGCGGGCACCTTTTCCCTGGGTTGGCGTTGGCTGAGGAGACGCTGGCCCGCGGTGGAGAGGTCCTTTTTGTGGGCTGTGGGCGGAAGATTGAAGACTTGGCCCTTTCCGAGGCTCCTTTTCCGGTAAAGACCTTAAGGGCCGAAGGCCTGGTAGGCCGGCCTTTAAAGGATAAGGTTAGGGCCTTGGTCAAGATATGTCTTTCGATACAGGAAGCCCTGGAGATCCTCAAGGCCTTCAAGCCTCAAGGGGTCTTCGGGGTCGGGGGGTATGCCTCGGTGCCCGTCATCTTGGCGGCCAAGATCCTAAGACTGCCCTGCGCCATCCATGAACAAAACTCCATCCCTGGAGTAGCCAATCGATTCTTGGGGCGCTTGGTCTCCAAGATCTTTGTCTCTTTTCCAAAGACAGTGGCCTATTTCCCTCGGAGAAAGACGGTTGTTTCTGGGAATCCTATTCGTCGCTCTATCCTTGAGCCTAGGGTTCGGGAACATCAAGGCCTCGGGCTTTTGGTCACCGGAGGAAGCCAAGGGGCCAGGGCTTTGAATCGTTTGATGCTACAAGTAACCCCAAGGCTCTATGAACGTTTTCCCGATCTCTTTCTCATTCATCAGACGGGTTTTGCCGACACGGATCTAGTCGAGGCCTCTTACGCCAGCCACCATCTCCCGGTTAAGGTCTATCCCTTTATCAAGGATATGGCCTGGGCCTATACCCAGGCCGATCTGGTCGTTTGTCGGGCCGGGGCCACTACCATCGCCGAGCTCTGTGCCTTGGGCAAACCAGCCATCTATATCCCCTTTCCCTACGCTACGCACCGGCATCAGGAGGAAAACGCCAAGGCCGTGGTTGAGCATGGAGCAGGTCTCATGTTTCGAGAAAAAGACCTCAGTCCAGATGATCTCTTTGAGGCCATTTGCGGCCTTTTAGAAGATAAAAGACGGCGTGAACACATGGGTGAGGCTGCCCGTGGGTTTTTCCCCAAAGAGGCCTTGCCAATCATTGTATCTCAAACGGAGGCGTTAATAACCCATGCTTAGACATAAAAAATATCACTTCATCGGTATCGGTGGTATCGGCATGAGCGGAATCGCCAAGCTTTTGTTGAGCCTCGGCTATGAAGTAACGGGTTCTGATCTCAAGCGCAGTGAGATCACCAAACAACTTGAGGCCCAAGGAGCGCGCATTTTTTATGGTCATCATCCGCAAAATATCCTCGGGGCCGAAGTGGTGGTCTATTCCTCAGCCATTAAGCCAGATAATCCCGAATTAATAGAAGCCAAACGCCTGGGGCTTGAGGTCATCCCTCGGGCGGCCATGTTGGTAGAGATCATGAAGCTTCATCATTTCAATATCGCCGTGGCCGGGGCCCACGGGAAGACGACCACTTCTTCCATGATAGCCACGGTACTCACCGCTGGGGGGCTAAAGCCCACGGTGGCGGTGGGCGGTAAGGTAAACGGTTTTGCCGGGAATGCCTGGTTAGGAAAGAGGGACTATCTGGTGGCCGAAGCCGACGAAAGCGACGGTTCTTTCCTGCGGATGAGACCAAATCTTGCGGTAGTAACCAATATCGACCGTGAGCATCTTGATTTTTATCCCGACTTTGAGGCGGTAAAGCAGGCCTTTCTCTCTTTTCTCAATGGCCAATTGGAACCCGAAGGGACCGCGGTCCTGTGTCTTGATGATCCGGGGACGCGGGAATTGATCCCCAAGCTCAAGAGGGAGGTGATCACGTACGGTTTTTCGCCAGCAGCTGATCTTCGGGCCAAGGTGATCAAAGGGGCGGAAAGGACCCTTTTCGGGGTCTTTTATCAAGGGGCCTATTTAGGCGAGGCTACAGTCTATCTCCCGGGGAGACACAACGTTTTGAATGCCTTGGCGGCTATAGGGGTTGGGCTCAAGCTTGGCCTTCCTTTTCAGGCCATTGTCCAAGGGCTTTCGGCTTTTAGAGGGGTTCGGCGGCGTCTGGAAGTCAAGGCCGAGGTAGGAGGGATACTCATCTTAGATGATTATGCCCATCATCCGACGGAGATAAAGGCCACCCTTGCTGCCCTGCGCACGGCTCATCCTGAGCGCCGTTTGGTGGTCCTCTTCCAGCCCCATCGTTATACCCGGACCAAGGCCCTTTTCGAAGATTTTGTCCAATCTTTTGACCAGGTGGACCTCCTTCTCTTGACCAAGATCTATCCGGCCTCTGAGGCTCCCCTTCCCGGGGTGAGTGGGGAGAGGCTCTATTTGGCCCTTAAAGAGAGGAGAAAAGGGCCTACTTTTTTTGCCGAAAACAAAGAACTCCTCCTGGCACGGACCTTATCCCTCCTGGAACCTGGAGATTTGGTGGTGACTATGGGGGCCGGGGATATCTATCGCGTGGGCGAGGCCCTGGTTGAAGAACTGGGGCTTAGGGAGGAGGTAGCTTAGATGAAAGGCTTGGCGGCACTCTACCAGAAAGAAGGTCTTTTGGTCAGGGAACGGGTGCCGCTATCTCGATACACTACCCTTAAGGTCGGGGGGCCGGCTCGGGTGATGATCTTTCCCCGAAATTACTGGGAACTTCTGCGCAGTCTGGCCATGGCCGAAGCCTTGGGGGAACCGGTCTTTTTCCTCGGCGGGGGGAGCAATCTCCTGGTGCGAGAAGGTGGCCTACCAGGAGTGGTCCTTAATATGCGCGGATTGACCAATTTTTGTCATCTTGGCGGGGGGTTGGTCGAGGCTGAGGCCGGGGTCCCTTTAGCAAGGTTTCTCAGCCTTTGTCAAAAAGAGGGGCTTTCGGGTCTTGAATTTTTGGCCGGGGTACCGGCTACCGTGGGTGGGGCTGTGGCCATGAATGCCGGGGCCTTTGGCCAAGAAATCAAAGATGTCCTTAAAGAAATCGTCGCCCTTCATCAAGGTCACCTTCGAGTCTATAGAGTAGAGGATCTTCCCTTTGGTTATCGTTCTTGGGGCGGGCCAGAAGGGGCCCTGATTGTCAAGTGTCTCTTTCAACTTATGCCGAATCCCCCGGAAAGGGTGCAGCAAAACATCGCGGATTATTTGGCCAAACGGCGCCAAACTCAGCCATTGAATAACTTTACCGCCGGCTGCGTCTTTAAGAACCCCCCGGAGGCCCCGGCGGGGTTTCTGATAGAGAGCGTGGGGCTCAAAGGTTTTACCCTCGGTCGGGCGGCTTTTTCCAGGAAACACGCCAACTTCATCGTCAATCACGGTGGGGCCACGGCAGACGAGATCTTGGCCTTGATCGATTGGGCCAAAGAAAAGGTCTTTCGGGCCTATGGTATCGAACTTTTTGAGGAGGTGGCCATTGTCGGTGAGGCCTAAGTATCGAAAAATTTTCGGTATTTTGGCCGTTATTCTGTCGATGGCCGCCTTTGTCGGTGGTTTCTTTTGGGCTCGTCAGGCGACTTACTTTGCCATCCAAGAGATCCAGATCGAACTCCCTAAGAACCCGTTTGTAGAGAAAAGGGACATTTTGGCCTTGACCGGGGTACCTTTAGGTCAAAACCTCTTTTCTTTGGACCTTCAAAAGATCAAGCGGCAGCTAGAAGCCGATCCCTGGGTGGCCAGGGCCTTTGTCTCTCGGCGCCTGCCCAACACCCTTTTCATTAAGGTTCGCCTGGAAGAACCGGTGGCCATGGTAGCCACCTTAAGCGGTATCTATTTGGTCAATAAGGAAGGCCGACTCTTTGCCCCAGCCACCAAGGAGATGTTAAAGGATTTTCCGGCTATTGTCGGTCTTAGCCCTGAAGAAAAAGAAGCCCGTGTGCTTTCCCCTCAGGTGAGGCCTTTATTGGCCCTATTGGCCTATCTTCGTGACAAGGATCAGTTTGTCCCTTGTTATGCCAATATCTCGCAGATAAAGCTCCTTGAGGACG
>CAZKEG010000032.1:0-5893 GCA_964551715.1 uncultured Thermodesulfobacteriota bacterium | reverse complement strand
CGGTTTTCTCCTGATCACCAGAGATGCCCTTACCGTTCGTTTCCCGGCTGGAGATTTGAAGACGCTCCTTGCTAAATACCGGCGTCTTGATCGGATCTTTCAATATCTCTACGAGACTCGTCAATATGCTCGCACAAAGATGATCAGACTGGATTACCCCGATGGTGAAGCGGCTCTTCTTTTGAAAGAGGGCTAAGGATGGGCAAGCAGGAAGACAACATTATCGTGGCCTTAGACGTGGGGACGACTAAGGTCTGTTGTCTAGTGGCGGAGGAGATCGAAGAGGGCTTACGGGCCATTGGTTTGGGGATGGTGGAATCTACCGGCCTCCGCCGCGGGGTGGTGGTGAACATCGAGAGCACGGTGAGCTCTATTGTTCAGGCTGTTCAGCAGGCGGAACAACAATGTGGGGAAGAGATCCGTTCGGTCTTTATGGGCATTGCTGGTAGTCACATTCGCAGTCAACAGAGCCATGGAGTCATTGCCTTAAAGAGCGGGGAAGTGACCGAAGAGGATGTTCAGCGGGTCATCGAGGCAGCGCGGGCCATCAATCTACCCAATGATCGTCTGATCCTTCACGCCATCCCCCAGGAATTCATCGTCGATGATCAACGGGGAATAGAACAACCAGTAGGGATGAGCGGGGTTCGTCTGGAGGCCAAGGTCCATATCATCACCGCGGCCTCTTCAGCGGTTCATAATCTGATCAAATGCGCGGAAAAGGCCGGGTTGGTGGTGGAGGCAGTCATTTTGCAACCCTTGGCCTCGGCGGAAGCGGTGCTTACCGATGAGGAACGTCAATTGGGGGTGGCTTTGATTGATTTTGGTGGGGGAACGACCGATGTAGCCATCTTTCTAGAAGGAGCCCTTCGTTATACAGCGGCGGTGGGGGTAGGAGGGCAGCTCCTGACCAGCGATCTCACCGTGGGGCTTCGCACCACCATGAGTGCCGCGGAAAAACTCAAGATTCATTATGGTTGCTGTTTGGCGGCCTTGGTCCCTCGGGAAGAATACATAGAGGTCCCCGGGCTCGGTAATAGACCTTCCCGTCGTCTATCGCGGCAAATACTGGCAGAGATCCTTGAGCCGCGGGTAGAAGAATTACTCGAGATTCTTAATACCGAACTCGAACGCTCGGAACTTAAGCCCCGTTTGGGCTCAGGGGTGGTAATCACCGGGGGGTCAGCCCTTTTGCCCGGGCTTCTGGAGATGGCTGATCAGATCTTCGAACTACCAACGCGGATCGGCTACCCCCAAAAATTGCCAGGTTTGGCAGAGGAAATCTATCATCCCAGGCTTTCTACCGCGGTGGGGCTTTTGCTTCACAGTACCAAATATTTACCACCTCAATCCGAACGTCGTTCAAAAGGGCCTATTAGTCGAATAGTTGACAAGATTTTCGGGAGGTGACCATGTCCTTTGATTTTTTAGAGAGTGAACACCAGGCCAAGATCAAGGTCATTGGTGTTGGTGGCGGCGGCGGAAACGCCGTCAACAATATGATTATCAAAGGTCTGCGGGGGGTTGAATTTATTGTGGCCAATACCGATTACCGCGTCCTGGATCTCTCCCCGGCCCCGATCAAGATCCAGTTGGGTAAGGAATTGACCAAGGGCCTTGGGGCTGGTGGAAACCCGGAGGTAGGGCGAGAAGCGGCCCTCGAGGCCGAGGAAGACATCCGCCAAGCCCTTTCCGGTGCGAACATGGTCTTTGTCACCTGCGGTCTTGGTGGTGGTACTGGGACTGGAGCGGCACCGATCATCGCTCGAATCAGCAAGGAACTCGGGGCCCTTACCGTGGCGGTGGTGACCAAACCCTTTCGCTTTGAGGGGCGTCCTCGGGCCAAGGTGGCGGAAAAGGGCCTTGAGGAACTTCGGCAAGAAGTAGATACCCTGATCACCATACCCAATGATCGACTCCTGGCCTTGGCCTCACCAAAGGCCAAACTGTTAGAAATGTTCCGCCAGGCTGATGACGTCCTTTATTATGCCGTCCGAGGTATTTCGGACCTGATCCTCTTCCCTGGTTACGTGAATCTGGACTTTGCCGACGTCAGAGCGGTGATGAGTGAGATGGGCTTGGCCCTGATGGGGACCGGGGTTGCCACTGGTGAAAACCGGGCCCAGGAGGCAGCTCAAGGGGCTATCTCTAGCCCGTTGCTTGATGATCTCTCCATCGCCGGGGCCCGAGGGGTCCTCGTAAACATTACCGCCAACCCGGATACCCTGACCATGGAAGAGACCGAATATATTTCAGACCTGGTGGCCAAAGAAGCCCATGAGGAGGCCAAGATCTTTTGGGGGGTGGTCTTTGACGAACAGGCCGGAGATGAACTTCGAGTCACGATCATTGCCACTGGGATCGGAAGCAGTGAGGAAGGAAAGGCCGAGCCGGCGGAGGTAGTCACCCTAAAACCTGAACCGCGACCGGTGTCGCCCCCAAAACCTAAACGGCGATATATTTTGGATAAGGTACCTTCAGAGGAAGAACTGGAAGTCCCGGCCTTTATTCGGCGCAAGGCCGATTAAGATTTTCTGAGACGACCTTTTTGATCTCTGGCCGTTAGTCTGATCAAAACTTGTGCTCAGCCGAATAAAATAGTGTCCCTTGCCGAAAGCCGATTCAGTGCTAAATGATTCCTCCGTGAGGAGGGGTTGTCATGATCGAGGCCCATGAGCTCACCATGATCTTTGGTCCGATTGTGGCGGCCAAGGAGGTCTCTTTCACCGTGCGCCCTGGAGAGATCATGGGGCTCCTTGGTCCGAATGGGGCAGGGAAGACTACGGTCTTGCGCATGCTGGCCACCCAAATTGTTCCGGTCTCTGGTACAGCCAAACTAGCCGGGGCCGATATCCGTACCGAACCCCAAAAGGTAAGAAAAAATCTGGGCTACTTGCCGGAAGTGGCTCCGCTTTATGATTCCATGGAGGTGGGAGAATATTTGGCCTTTGTGGCCGAAGGTCGAGGGCTTTCTGGGAACGAAAAGGAAAGACGACTCTCTTGGGTCTCGGAAGTCTGTGCCCTTGGAGGGGTCTGGTACCAGCCTATAGGCCAACTCTCCAAGGGTTATCGGCAGCGGGTGGGCTTGGCCCAGGCCCTTATTCATGACCCACCTTGTCTCATCTTTGATGAACCGACCTCTGGCCTTGATCCCCTTCAGATCGTAGAGATCCGTCGTTTGATCAAGGAATTATCTAAGGAGAAGGCCATTATCTTTTCCACCCATATCCTCCAAGAAGTCGAGGCTCTAGCGGATTGGGTGACCATCATCAACGAGGGTCACGTCGTGGCCCAAGGGACCCTTTCTGAGTTGGCCCAAAAGGCCGCCGGGGAGACGGTCCTCAGGCTCAAGGTGGACAAGCCCATGGGTTTTGAGGGGCTTTCAGGGGTTAGGATAGAAGATTTAGGAGAGAAAGAAGGTGGTCATCTCTATCGCTTATCTAGCTCAAGACCAGGGCTTGAGGCCGAGATAACCAGGCTTGTTTGTCAGAAAGGCCGGGTCCTTCTCGCTTTGGAAAGAGAAAGTGAAGACCTGGAACAGATCTTCTTGAAGTTAGTAGCCAGGCAAAAGGCGGAGGGAGATCATGTCCGGGCTTAAGGCCGTACTCAAACGAGAATTGGCCGCTTATTTCAATGCACCCATTGCCTATGTCTTTGCCGTGGTCTTTCTCTTGGTGGCCGATGGTCTCTTCATGACCACCTTTTTCCTCACCGGGCTCTGTGATATGCGAGGCTTTTTTCAGACCCTTCCCTTGCTCCTGATGGTCTTTATCCCAGCGCTTACCATGCGGCTTTGGGCTGAAGAACGGAAGAGCGGAACCATCTCCCTCCTTTATTCCCTTCCGATCTCAGAGATAAACCTGGTCTTGGGGAAATTTTTGGCCGCTTATCTTTTCACCCTCCTGACCTTGGCCTCCCCCTTGATCATCCCGGTGATGTTAAGCGTCCTGGGCGAGCCCGATCCAGGTCCTATTATTGGAGGGTATCTTGGGGCTTCTGGGGTAGCGGCCTTCCTCTTGGCCTTGGGGCTTTGTCTTTCGGCCTTTTTTGAAGATCAGATCGTGGCCTTTATCATTTCCCTGGTCGCTGGTCTGGCCACTCTCTTGACCGGGACTGATCTGGTTTCTTCCTCTATTGATAGTTGGCTGCCCGGGGTGGGCACTTTTCTCCGCTCGGCTATGGGCCTTATGGTTCACTACTCAGACCTGGCTAAAGGGGTCGTCCCGGTCCGGGATCTGATTTTTTATTTCTCTTTCACCCTGATTTTTCTCATTATTAATATTTGGACCATCAAGGGCTATCTCCGCTATTTACACCGCCAAGGATTCTTCATCGGGGTCCTCTTCTTGATCGGTATCGGCCTTTTCGGTAACGCTACCTTGGCCAATTTGAGGCTCCCTCGATTTGACCTGACCGAGGGCAAGATCTATACCGTCTCTCCGGCGGCGAGGAAAGTCCTTGAAAAGCTGGAAGTCCCCATTCAGGTCACCTATTATGTCTCTTCCAAGGATCAATTGCCTACCCCGATGAAAAATATCGCCCGAGACGTGACCGATATCCTCTCCGAATTCGCCGCCTTATCCCCCAAGTTTAGTTTCAAGGTGGTTGACCCCACCAAAAATCCAGAACTCGTTTCCAAATTGAAGGAAAAGGGCATAGTCCCCTTCGCCGTACAGACCATCGAGCGTGACCAGGTGAGTGTTCGGCAGATCTACAGCGCCCTTTCTATTGCCTATTTGGACAAACGCGAGGAGATTATTTCCCAGATTGTGCCTCAGAGTCTTTCTACCCTGGAATACGATATTATTTCACGAATTTATAAGCTCACCCTGTCCGAGCCTCCGGTGGTGGCCTTACACACTCCAAGCCCGAGCCCTAACCCCTTTATGCCCAGGCAAGATCGCTTTCAGATGGTGCGGGAACTCTTGAAGGGCTCTGGTTTTGAAGTGAAAGGGACCCCTATCACCCAAAACGCGGGTATACCGGAGGATGCTAAACTGTTGATTCTCCTTGAACCGGAAAAGCTCAATGACCGCCAATTATATGAAATAGACCGCTTTTTAAGGAGTGGGCATCCAGTCATTATTGCCGCTCAGGCCTACAAATATTCTTACGGCCCGGGGCCCAACGGAGAAATAGCGGCTACCCCCTTGAGCCAACCATTATCCATTAACAAGCTCCTTAAGGCCTATGGAGTAGAGATCGATGATCGGATGTTGATGGATCAACAGAGTGCAGTCTTGGCCATCTCCAGCGAGAGACAGATGGGGCTCTTTGTAGCGGTGGTTCGTACTCCGGTACGGTTTCCGATGCAGATCAAGATTTTACCCCCACAGATGAATCAAGATCTCTCGGTGACCAGCCAGCTCTCAGCCTTGCTTTATCTTTGGGGAAGTGCCTTGAAACTTGATCGTTCTCTCTGGAAGAAAGAAGGCCTTGAGGGTGAGATCCTCTTTACTTCAAGCCCCATGTCTTGGTTGATGCCTTACCGGCCTGGACCTTTGACCCCAAAGGACCTACGCCCGGGGCCTAAAGATGAGAAAGGTCCCAAGGGATTGGCCGTTTTACTTTCCGGACGATTTCCCAAGGCCTTTTCTTCAAGGCCTGAGTGGCCGGGAGAGAAGAAGGGCAAAGATAAAAATAAGAAAGACCAAAAGGAGACCAAGGGCAAGGAAGAGACCGAGTCCGAAAAATCGAAGCCTAGTAAGTTGGTTGTAGTTGGTTGTGGCGAAATGTTTACCAACTCGACCATCCAGGCCTTTAGCAATGCCGTCTTTCTGGTCAACTTGGCCGAGAGCCTTACCTTGGGGAATGAATTGCTTTACATTCGGGCCAAGACCCAGGTCGAACGCTATCTTCCAGAGGTTTCCAATGCCCAAAAATTATTCTGGCG
>CAZKEG010000031.1:9215-10299 GCA_964551715.1 uncultured Thermodesulfobacteriota bacterium | reverse complement strand
ATATCTCGTGACACCGAGAGACCATAAAGACACCGGCAGTGACCATGGTCGCGGCGTGGATCAAGGCCGAGACCGGAGTCGGACCTTCCATGGCGTCCGGCAACCAGACGTGGAGCGGGAACTGGGCACTCTTACCCATGGCCCCGCAGAAAAGAAGTACAGAGATCATGGTCGGAAGGAGGATATCGTGTCCGAAGAGATTGATAGTTGCATGGGCTATTTCATGAACCCTTTCAAAGACCGGCTGATAATAGATGGTGCCAAAGGTCAGGAAGACCAGAAAGACACCCAGGGCAAATCCAAAGTCACCGAATCGGTTGACAATAAAGGCCTTCTTCGCCGCATCGGAAGCACTCTTCTTTTGGTACCAAAAACCGATCAAGAGATAAGAACAAAGACCCACCGCCTCCCAACCAAAATAAAGCTGTAAAAAGTTATTGCTAGAGACCAACATCAACATGGAGAAGGTAAAGAGGGAGATATAGGCAAAGAAACGATAATAACCCGGGTCATCTTCCATATAGCCGATGGAGTAAACATGAATGAGAAAGGACAGACAGGAGACCATGGCGAGCATCATCACCGAGAGGGGATCAATCTGAAAACCCACACTCACTTTAAAGGTATCCGCAATTACCCAGGAGTAGAGATCGAAATTGGCCCGTGCCCCATGGATCACGGCAAAGAGGGCCTTTATCGACAGGAGGAGGGAGCCGAAGACAGCAATGCACGGCAACCAATGAGCGCGCTTCTGGTTCATCCAACGCCCAAAAAGTAAGGTTATGACCGAGGCAATTAACGGTAAAAACGGAATCCAGACCACGTATTTCATAGGCTACCCCTTCAGTGCCCGAAATTCGTCCATATGAACTTCTCGGGTCTTCTTGAAAAGAAGGACCACCAAGGCCAAACCGATAGCCGCTTCACCGGCTGCTACGGCAATAACAAAAAAGACCAAAATATGGGCCGCTGTATCCTGCAGTCCCCGCCCCAAGGCCACCAATGAGATGTTGACTGCATTGAGCATGATTTCAATGCACATGAGCATGATGATCACGTTGCGCCGCGCAATAAAGCCAAACGC
>CAZKEG010000031.1:0-9205 GCA_964551715.1 uncultured Thermodesulfobacteriota bacterium | reverse complement strand
CCTCTTCCCCTCTAAAACGGATTCTTCTAGTTAGGACCACGGCGCCCAGCACCGCCACCAATAGAAGGACACCCGCGGCCTCAAAAGAGAGAATATGTTGTGTAAAAAGGGCCTTACCCAAGACCTTGGCCTGCCCCAACTGGGCAATAAGCTTCGGGGTCATGTCCCCCACCACCGGACCGGGGCAAAACTCCTTGACCGCCTTGACCGCCAAGACCACCAAGACCACCGAGACCAAGGCGGCCATCGGCCAATAGATATGGAAATTACGTATCTTTAATTCCGTACGCAGGTTGATGATGTAGATAACAAAAAGGAAGAGAACTAGGACGGCTCCGGCATAGACGATGATCTGGACCAAGGCCAAAAACTCGGCCTCTAAAGTAAGAAACAGGACCGCCTGGTGAAAAAACATGACCAACATCCACAACACCGCATGTACGGCATTGCGATTAGTAACCACCAAGAGCGAAGTTACAATGAGGACCAAGGCTAAGTATAAGAAAACCAAAGTTTCCATTATATACCCTCCGCCTTGCGTTTTAGCGCTGGAAGTTTTTTGAGGGGAATCCCACGCGGGCGCCAGAAGGGATTAAAGTAGGGACGTTTCTGGGTAACGATAAATTCGTCCCAGTTTCTCAGGAGTTTTTCCCGAGTAAAATAAAGTTCCTCCCTGGAATAAGCGGAATATTCATAAAATTCGGTCAAAACAATGGCATTGACCGGGCAAACCTCCTCACAATATCCACAAAAGATGCACCGCAAGGCGTCAATATCGTAGCGCATGACGAGACGTCTTTTGGTATTGGGATCCCGTTCAGTTTCAATGTAGATACACTGAGCCGGGCATACTTGCGCACACCGATAACAACCCACACAGCGGTCTAAGCCGGTCTTCGGATCACGCACCAAGGCATGACGCCCTCGAAAACCCGGGGCCAGAGGCTTTTTCTCTTCCGGATACTGGACCGTGACCGGCTTCGCAAATAACTTGCGAAGGGTTAAGGAAAGCCCCTTCAAGATCTCGATCAAGAAAACCCTTTTAAAAATTCCAAGCTCTTTCATAGCACCCACCTTTAAGCCAGGACCTTAATCAAGCCCGTAATGACGATGTTTAACAAGGCCAACGGTATCAATATCTTCCAACCAAGCCCCATAAGCTGGTCGTAACGATAACGGGGAAGCGTTGCCCGTACCCAGATGTAGAAGAAGATCAAGAAGTAAAGTTTCAACAGAAACCAGAAGAAGGGCACCCCCGGGATCTCAAAAGGCCCGTACCAACCACCGAGGAAACAGGTCACCGCCAACATGCTCATGACAATCATCCCGAAGTATTCCGCCAGATAGAAGAGGGCGAACCTAATACCGCTATACTCGACGAAATATCCAGCTACCAGCTCGCTTTCCGCCTCCGGCAGGTCAAACGGAGTTCGATTGGTCTCAGCGATGGCCGCCACCATAAAGACAAAGAAACCGATGATTTGAGGGATGGCGTAGATCTTAAACGGGCTATGAATCTGAGCGTTCACGATATCTATCAGATTAAGCGAGCCCGCTAACATCATGACCCCGACCAAGGCCAAGGCCATGGCTATCTCATAACTGATGACCTGGGCCGAGGCACGAAGACCACCCAGGAAGCTGTATCGTGAATTAGAAGCCCAACCAGCCAGGATGACACCGAAAGAAGAAAGAGAACTCAGGGCCAAGATGACCAGAATGGCTGTATTGACGTTGGCTATAACAAAGTTTTGCCAGATAGGGATGACCGCCAAACTGGTTGCTCCGGCCACCAAACTGATAAACGGCGCAATCTTAAAGACCGGGCGATCAACACAATCCGGAATCAGATCTTCTTTGGTGATCAACTTTAAGACATCAGCAATTGGCTGGAGCAAACCTCGTGGCCCTACCCGGTTGGGACCAATTCGCTGCTGCATGTGCCCAATGATCTTTCGTTCGGCATATGTAGTATAGGCCACGTGCAAGAGGGTGATGACCACCAAGACTACACTCTTAAACAACGAGAGCCCAAAGTACTTGAGCAAAAAGTAATTAGCCGTATCGTATAGTGTCTTTGCATCCATAGGCCCACCTACCGATCACATTCTCCAAGAACAATGTCTAAGGTACCAATGACCGCCACCAGATCGGCCACCATGTGACCCTTGGCCAAGGCCGGAATGGCCGAAATATGGACAAAAGAAGGTGCCCGGATACGTAGCCGCCAGGGATGACCTGTCCCATCACTGACGATATAGAAACCAAGCTCACCCTTGGGCACCTCAGTAGCCATGTAGACCTCACCTTCAGGAACCACTGGGACCTCTACACCCTTGACCACATAGCCCTTCTTCGGGTGGGGAGTAGCCTGAGGCTTTTTTACCTTACCAAAGGGCATCAGGAGATCTGGGGCGTCTTCCGCGACCACCGGCTCCCCTTTGGTCTCCACCAATTTGTCTAGACACTGACGGATGATTTTGTTGGCCTCGCGCATTTCCTTCATACGCACACGGTACCGAGCGTAGGTATCCCCTTCGTACTCCACCGCCACCTCAAAATCCAGTTCATCGTAGATGAGATAAGGAGCACTACGACGCAAGTCATAATGGACACCAGAACCGCGCAGGGAAGGACCAGTAAGGCCGAGATTGACCGCCTCCTCCGGAGAGACCACCCCAACCCCTTTGGTTCGCTTCAACCAGATACGGTTGATGTCGATCAGGGTCTCGTATTCAGGAATCCGATTGGGGAATTCCTCGGTAAATTTATAGAGCTCATCTATTATTTCGTCGGTAAAATCGAGCCTTACACCACCGATGCGAGGGTAGCTTACCGTGAGCCTGGCCCCGCAGATCATCTCAAAGACATCGAGGAGCCACTCACGATCACGGAAGCAATAGAGGAAGACGGTCATGGCCCCGATATCCAGGGCGTGGGTAGCCAACCACAAGAGGTGGCTACAGATACGGGCCATCTCACAGACAATGACCCTAATGATCTGGGCCCGCCGCGGGACCTCGAGACCCATCAGTTTTTCTACCGCCAGACAGAAACCGACGTTATTGGCCGCGGAAGAGATGTAGTCCAACCGGTCGGTAAGGACCATGGCCTGGGAATAAGTCCGAAACTCAGAGAGCTTTTCTACCCCCCGATGGAGATAACCGATCCGCGGGTCGCAACTACGGATGGTCTCACCCTCAAGTTCGAGGAAGAGACGAAGCACCCCATGCGTAGAGGGGTGTTGCGGCCCCATGTTGACGAAATAGGGCTCATCCCATTCCTTCTCGTCTTGTTGTTTCTTAATAATTTCAAGGGTCGGTGCCATGGCCTTCCTCCTACGCGGCCGCCTCGCTTTCCGGAGAACCGGCTTCTTCCTTTTCTTTTTCCGCTAGCATGGGATACCAATCATATTGGGCCAGTTCTCTAGCCTTCTGGCGAAGCCTTTTATATTCCTTCCATTCCTGCTCCTCCTCAAGGAAGAGCGGATAATCCTTGCGCAAGGGATAGCCTTTCCAATCATCAGGCATAAGGATTCGCCTGAGATCAGGATGCCCTTCAAACGTGATGCCAAACATGTCATAGCATTCTCTTTCCAACCAATTAGCCGTCTTCCAAATACAGGTCACTGAATCCACGCGAGGATCATTCTCCGGGACCTGGACCTTTACCCGAATGAATTGTTTGTAGCGGATGGAAAAGAGATTGTAGACCACCTCAAAACGGGGGTCCTTCTTTCCTAACCAATCCACCGCCGTCAAATCTGCCAGGTGATCAAAGAGGAGTTCTCCGTCGTCGTGAAGGAAACGCAAAATATCCACGATTCGATCACGACTCACGGTAACCGAGACCTGCCCGGCACATTCCTTTACTTCGATGATGTCATGCGAAAATTTTTCTTGGAGTTTCTCGACGGCTAACATCATTTCCCCCGTTTATTTAGACTCCCCAACGACCGTGTTCGTTTCTGATCTTTTGCTGAAGTTTCATAATGCCTTCAAGCAAGGCCTCTGGCCTAGGAGGACAACCGGGGATATACACATCCACCGGCAAGAATTCATCACAACCTTGGACCGTAGAATAGGTCTTAAAGATGCCACCAGAGCAGGCACAACTACCCATGGCAATGACGTAACGAGGCTCTGGCATTTGGTCATAGACTCGCCTTACGATAGGGGCCATCTTCTTGGTCACCGTTCCGGCCACGATCAAGACATCAGCCTGCCTTGGTGAGGCCCGGAAGATGATACCAAAACGGTCTAAGTCATTATGGCTGGCACCGGTGGCCATCATCTCAATGGCGCAACAGGCCAAACCAAAGGTCACCGGCCACAGAGAACCCGTTCGGGCCCAGTTAAAAAGCTTGTCTAGGGTGGTAAGATAGACATCTGTCCCCGGAACTTGACGGACTCCTTTGCTTACCTCGACGGTGCCTTTTATTCCCATTGAAACGCCCCCCTAATCCAGGCATAAAAATAAGCCACCAGCAGTAAGATGATAAAAATGACCATCTCTACGTAGGCAAAGAACCCAATCTGATCAAAGGTCACGGCCCAAGGATAGAGAAAGACCGCTTCCACGTCGAAGACAACAAAAAGAATGGCTATAGCATAAAATTTGATGGAAAACCGATGACGCGGTTGCCCTGTGGGAGGGAGACCGCACTCGTAAGCCGTGATCTTTTCTGAGTAAGGACGCTTAACCTCTAAGAATTGGTTCACGATGACCATGGCCACACCGATAACGGCCACAATGCCAGCCACGAACAAAATCGGAAGATATTTGAGGCTCAGACTGATTTCCATAAACGCCTCCCTAAGCCTTGGCTGATTCCTCCTTAGCCTCTGTCTTGGCCTCAGCCTTGGCCGCCTTTTTTACCGGTTTTTTGGCCGCTGCCTTTTTCGCCGGAGCTTTCTTTTCCTTAACCGTTAGGGCCCCGTTAGGACAGGCCTCCACACAATATGGCTTCTTCCCGGCCTTGACCCGTTCTATACAAAGATCACACTTGGAAACTTTACCGGTATTTGGATTAAAGACCGGAGCCCCCCAGGGACAGGCATAAACACAATTCATACACCCTACACATAACTCCTGGACCAGGATGACCACATCTCCTTCACGGCGCATGGCCCCGGTAGGACAAGCCTCAGCACATTGGGGCCGCCGACAGTGCATACAGGAAAAATAGGCGTAGGTCTTTTGGACCTCTTCTCCTTTGGTTACTTCCAGGACAAGGATCTGACAATTGGCCACCCCTTCCGGGAGATTATGGGCTTCACTACAGGCCTTTACACAGGAAAGACACCCATCACACTTTGATGGATCATGTTCAATCGTATAGGCCATATTCGTCTCTCCCTTATTGTTAAGTGCCTTTAATGCGTTTCATTCCCGCGGTTTAGTGTCAAAAGTGACCAGCACCTTTTTCGGAAAACTGATCAGGGAAAAATACCCTTTTATTCCGAGAAAACTTCATAAATCTTATGATTGCTTATAAAAGTGACCCTTTGGCTCCGTGCATTTGATTTATTCTTTGCCGAAGGGCTCTTACCAAAGAAAAATCAATTAGAAATGGCGATAATATGGAGGGTTAGAACAATTATCTAAATTTAAAACAAAGAGGGGATCTTAAAAAACGGCCTTAATCATCCTTTTGGGTATGACAAATAAAACAGCCACACTCATCGTTCGCCACGCCCACGTTGCATTTATTGAGGTAATCCCATCTGAGCATATCGGGATAGGGGCTCCCGTGGGCTCGGTGACAGGAAAGACAGGAGACCATGTCGCCGTCACTCCCCACGGAAACTTGGGAGGAAGGTGCGATATAAGAGTCGATATTTTGGCGGGAAACCGGGGCCAGAGGATGATAAGGCCCGGTCTCTCCGTCAGGCCCGGAACCATCGGTGTTATATTTGCTTGCCTCACCAGTGGCGGGGAGGAAGATCCCTGCAGGGTGTCTGAGCCAAGGGGCCGTATGCCAGCCACCTCCCGGACCGGCTTTAAAACCCCCATTAACCCATGGACCGTAACGGGTAGAATGAAATTGACCGTGGCAGGCGGCGCAAAAACGACTTATCCCCGCGTTATCAGGGCCGAAGGTATCTGTATCCCAATATTCGTTGTGATCGGTGGGAGAGACGGTTTGCTGCCAATCCGGATCTTCTAGGCCCTTTGCGTTTCGATTGTCGCTGTCCGGCCCTTGGGCATGCCTTCGGGCCAAGAAGCGATACCACCCGTCTTCTTCGTCGGCAATAGGGGTGGAATAACCCTTTTTATGGTGGGCTGGAGTATGACAACTGGTGCAACCTTTTCCCTCAGAATTGGGCCAAGGAAAGCGCCAAGAATATAAGGAATAATGACAACTTCCTGTACAACCCTGATTTCTCCCTGGGGCCTCGCTCAAGGTGGCATCGGCATGGCTGATGACATTGTGACCATACTGGTCCCCGACGTGTTCTACCCAATAGAAGTTGCCTCCAGCCAGACAATTAGTGTCACCGCTGGCCGAAAGGCCTACATTATAAGTAGGTTCTACCAGGTTATAGACAACGGGGACCTTGGTCGAAGTACCAATGACCTTTATGGTCTCCGGACCCGTGTTGGAGTGGCAACCGATGCAATCCGTCTTGAGGAGATTTTTATTGGGGCCTTCACTACTTACTGCCGAGCCAGCCTGGCTGTTATGGATAGTATGACAGTTCGAACAAAGGCCCTTTACCGCCCCTCGAACATCCGCGAGAAAAAGACCAAAAATAAAGAACACGCAAAGAGATAAAATTTTAAAATTCATGTCACGACTTTTTTCTCTTGATTTTTCTTTAAGACTTTAAATTTTTACAATTTTTAAATCAATACCAGAAAGATAGAAAAATTTATATAAAAATTGCAAAATGATAAAGTTTATTAATTTTGCTCAAGAGAGCTGATATTTAGAGCTGATAAATAAAGATAGGATCAACCACCTTCAGTACCTTGATTGGAATCCAGCCAGGTAGAGAAAAATTGCAACTGATGACAATGCTTCCTGGGGCCAATTCTCTTTTTAGTTTGGGAGCAAGGTCTAAGAGGAGATCCGGAAACAGGTAACAAAAGACCACGTTGTAAGGAGAGAGATCGGCTTCTAAGAAATTCTGGCGATAGATCTTGGCCGGGGTCCGAGTCAAGAAATTGATGGTCTTGGCCACCACTAAGGCCCAGGGGTTTATCTCATAACCCACCCCGCAGACCCGATATCTCCGCCAAATGGCCCGCAGAAAACGCCCATCGCCACAACCGAGATCCACCACCTTATCCTCAGGGGAAAGGGGCACTTCGTCCAAAATGGCCCTGATCTTGGCCTTCGAGGTGGAGACAAAAAGGGCGCCCTTGGTCTTGGGCAAGACCAAAATAGTCCCGATGGCATAGGCCATCTTGATCAAGAGGAGAGGGACCAAAATGGCGGCCAGGAGATAAAGAAGGTTACTCACGTCTTAGAATCTCCACCTCTTCCCAGGGGGTATTTTGGAGGAGACGGATCTTTTCTCGGAAGGCCAGTTCCAAGATGGCCAGGAAATAGGCTATGGCCTCTTCCCTGCTCTTGGCCAAGGCCAAAAGTTCGGAAAGATAAATTTTCCCTTTAGTGGCCAGGATGATCATTATCTCTTCTATCTTTTGGGTGAGGATGACCCTGGCCCTGGCCACTTCATAAACCTCAGGCGGTCTCCTGTGCAGGACTTTCTTCAAGGCAGAAAGCAGATCAAAGAGCGAGACCTCAAGGTGGTTATCCTCTGAGATCTGGGGAGGGGGGACGAAAACGTCTCGATCAAGAACCGATCTTTGAGAAAGCCACTTGGCCGCCTCTTGGTATTTGGCCAACTCAAGCAAGGGTTCAACGATCTGGAGTCGAGGGTCTTCCACCGGCTCTTCTGGCCCTTTTTCTTCCCGAGGAAGGAGCATCTGGCTCTTGATGTAGATAAGAGTAGCGGCCATGAGGAGATATTCTCCGGCTATTTCCAAGTTCAAGGCCCGCATCATTTCTAAGTATTGAAGATACTGTTCGGTAATGAGGGCCATGGGTAGATCAAAAATGTTGAGTTTGTTTTTACGGACCAAGTGCCACAAAAGGTCTAGCGGGCCTTCAAAGACCGGAATCTTGACGATGTATTCCGTGGTATTCATTAGGCTCTGCAAAAAATTAACTCATCTGACTAGAGACTAGGCGGACCTTTTTGATGCAGAGATTCATCACTACCTGAAGTCCGGCCTCTTGCGCCAAGCGAGCAGCCTCCTCGTTTATGACCCCTTCCTGCATCCAGATGACCTTAGCCCCTCGGGCAATGGCCTCTTCCACGATGGGAGGCACATATTCTGGCCGACGAAAGACGACCACCGTGTCAACGGTAATCTCTTCCGGGATGGCCTTAAGGCTAGGATAACACTTTTCACCCAGGATCTCTTCCTGGCCGGGATTTACGGGGATGACGCGAAGCCCTTGTCCCAAGAGGTAGGCCATCACCTGATGACTCGGTCTTTCCGGCTTGGGACTTGCACCCACGATAGCAATTGTCCCGGGATTTTTGGCCAAAGAAATGACCTCTGGCGGAATTTGACTATAATCAGGAAGAATGCATTTCTCGTTCATATTCACTCCTTTTCTACCGAAGTCCTCTTTATGGTAGCTTATTCGAAAGTGATGACGAACCCTTTATCTAAAATAAAGTTCCTTTTCCGCAATAGTCTCGGCTTCCTCTTCTTGGCCGGATTTATTGGGGCCTGTTCATCCTTCGGGGCCATCCTTTTTCGGCACTTGATCTCTCTTTTCCAAGACCTCCTCTGGCCTGGAGCAGGAGACTTTCTCGAACAGGTAATAAAGGCCCCTTGGTGGTGGCGCCTCCTGCTACCGGCCTTAGCCGGGCTCTTGGTCGGGCCGATCATCTTTCGCCTGGCCCCGGAACTAAAGGGCCCAGGGGTGCCTGAGGTCATTGCCGCCCTGGTCCGTCGGCAAGGTCGTCTGAGACACCGGGTGACCTTTCTCAAGGCCTTGGTCACCAGCCTCCTCCTTGGCGCCGGGGCCTCGGTTGGACGGGAAGGTCCGGTGGTCCAGATCGGGGCCTCCATCGGTTCTTCTATTACCCAACTCCTAGGCTTGCCTAGTCAAATGGTAAGAGTGGGGCTGGCCTGCGGGGCCGCCGCTGGTATCGCCGCCACCTTCAATGCCCCTATC
>CAZKEG010000030.1:0-10366 GCA_964551715.1 uncultured Thermodesulfobacteriota bacterium | reverse complement strand
CGGGGATCAGCAATATGTCCGGCCAAGGCCGAGGCCACCGCTACCTCCGGGCTCACCAGATAGACCTGATCGTCTTTGGTCCCTGAACGACCAGGGAAATTGCGGGTAAAGGTACGCAATGAAATCGTCCCAGTGGCCGGGGCCTGCCCCATACCGATACACCCAAGACAGCCACACTGATGAATCCTTCCCCCGGCATGGATGATCTCTTTCAAAGCCCCTAGGGCATCCAGGTTTTCAAGTACTTGTAGAGAACCAGGGTTTATCTCAAAAGAGACCTCGGGATGGACCTTTCGCCCCTTTAGAGTCTCGGCCACCACCAAAAGATCGCGCAGAGAAGAATTGGCACAAGAACCGACGATCACCTGGACCACGGGCCGGCCTTCAAGTTCGGTTACAGGTTTCACGTTATCCGGGGAAGAAGGACAGGCGGCAAGGGGTTCAAGGCTTCCCAGGTCAAGCTCAATAATCTCGTCGTACCGGGCATCTTCATCAGGGAGGAGTTCCTGCCATTCTTCCTCGCGTCCCTGAGCCCTCAACCAGGCCTTGGTCACTTCGTCAGAAGGAAAGACGCTGGTGGTAGCCCCCATTTCTGTGCCCAGGTTGGCAATAGTCGCCCGGTCAGGCACCGAGAGGTGTTTCACCCCTGGGCCAAAGTATTCGAGGATCTTGCCCAAGGCGCCTTTAACGGTGAGTTTTCTAAGCATCCAGAGGGCCACGTCCCGGGCCGAGACCCAAGGAGGGAGCGAGCCAAATAGACGTACGCCCACGATCTTGGGCATAAGGAGGTGAAACGGTTTGCCGGCCATGGCCATGGCTACATCAAGCCCACCAGCCCCGATGGCGAGCATCCCGCAACCCCCAGCCGTTGGGGTATGGCTATCTGAGCCTAGGAGGGTCTTCCCCGGGCGGGCAAATCGCTCCAGATGAAGCTGATGGCAGATCCCGTTCCCTGGACGAGAGAACCAAAGGCCATAACGGGCGGCAATACTCTGGAGAAAGCGATGATCATCAGCGTTTCTAAAATCGGTCTGCAAGAGATTGTGATCCACATAGGAGACCGAAAGCTCAGTCTTGACCCGCGGGATGCCGATGGCCTCAAATTCAAGATAGGCCATGGTCCCAGTGGCATCTTGGGTAAGGGTCTGATCGATGCGGATGGCAATGGGAGTGCCTCGTTCAAGTCTTCCTGAAACAAGATGACTCTCGATCAGCTTTTCCGCCACGGTAAGGCCCATGAGAAACCTCCTTGTCTAGTCTGGAAGTAGCCCAAAGGGCTCGGGAAATTTCTCTTTCATGACGCTCAAAAACTCGGAGATGGCCGGACGCAAAGGATGGTCTTCCGAGGACAGAAGACGGGTGAAAAGGGCCATGTAGGAGATGAGAGGGGCCAAAAGAAACCCCTGCCTAGCTACGGCTTGAGGTAAGAGGAGTCTTTTCAAGGGTTTAGGAAAGGCCTCCAAAGAGGCCAAATATCTATCGGCTATCTCGCCAACTTCTTTAGGGGTCTCAAGGGGCAAGATCCAATCCTCAACGGCCTTTTGACCCAAGACAGGCCGAAGGCCGAGTTCAAAAAGCTCAACTAGATCACCTTCTGCCAAGGCAAAGGAACTCAAGACATAATGATGACGCATACGAATGGGGAGTTCCAGGGCCAAGGTCTCTTCTGGCGAAAGGGCCCGGTAAGAAATGCCAAGAGGGGGAAGTATCCCATGTTTGGGCCAAAGGTCTTCAAAAAAAGGTTTGTATTGCTGGCAAAGAAAGATGAGTAGGGCCTTGACTACTTTCTGCTCTTTGTATTCGCGATAAAACTCCCGGAAGGCAGCCAAAGAGCCAGAAAGGATATAACGCCGACGCTCGAGTTTATCGATGTTAAGGGCGGTCGGCTGCTGCTCCAAGAGTTTGACCACCGGAGTCTCGCTATCGACCGCAAGCTCAAGCACCAGGGCCACAGTGCGCAGGCATTCTTCTTCTGAAAGTACTTCCCCGACCTTTTTTGCCGTGGAAGAAAACTTCTCTTCCACGGCTAGACCAAAAGGGGCCTCGTCTACCAAACGAAATTTCGGTTGTCTGAACTTTACCTTGGCCACGGCTCTTAGGGTTATCAGATTTAGGAGCCCTAAGCAATCTCTAAGGAAATGATTTCCGTACCCAAAGGGCCTTTGATCCTGACCAAAATGTCTTTTAGCCCGCGGGCCTTGGGGGCATAACGCGCAAGTAACTTGGCTGCGGCCTCTAACTCTTTCTTGGTCAGTTCACCAAACAAAAGTCCGGTTGGCCCAGGAAGATCCTGCAGCTTGATGATGGTATCTTCTTCTTTGGCCAAGGCCTTGATCCTTTTATTTTCTAATTCGGTACGTCCGAGGATCAGCCAGCTATTCCCCAAGGAAAAGTGCCGCCCAAAGGTAAGGAGTTCGGCCTCTCGCGGGATGAATTTCCCTCTCCAGGCTAAAAATTTTTTAAAACGCGGAGCCAGATTGGGATCGGTAAGCAGACACCCTCCGGCTGGGGAGGGAATCTCTTTCAGACCAAACTCCTTAGCCAAGGCAAGCTGACGCTTGCGTCCACGACCTGAAAGGGAAAGAAGCTTCTCACGGTCCACCAGGCCTTGTCTCTCAGGCTCGGTCTCCCAAAGCTTTTTGGCCGAAAGGGGCCGCAAGACCAGGTCTATTACTTCGGCCTCTTTCTCGATGTGACGCAGGGTATTGCGCTGCTGAGTCATAGGACGCTGGCCCACCACCTCCCCGGTGGCCAAAAAATCTGCCTGAAATGCAGGAAGGAGTTCCTTGGCCTTCTTGAGCATCAAGATGCGGCAGTCGATACACGGATTGAAGGCCCGGCCATAACCGTGTCTAGGCACGGCAAGCATCTTTAAAAAATCTTCAGTAAGGTCAACTACCGCCCCGGAAAAGCCAAAGTTTTCCGAAACCCAACGGGCAAATTCTTCCTCGCGGCCCTTCCATTGCCAGCCAAAAAAGGGCGTAATAAACCGTAGGGCCACCACCTCCACTCCTTGGGACTGAAGGACCTTTCCGGCAAGGATGCTATCCAGGCCTTCGGAAAAGAGGAGGAGCGCACGCGGTCTTTTCATCTCATCCCCAACATCCTGGCCGCCAGTTCCCGAGCCTCCTTCTCTCCCAACATTCGGGCTATCTCCTCCACCCGTTCCTCTGGAGAAAGGGCCTTGATCATGGTGCGGGTCTCTTCGGCATCGCTTTCCTTCTCCACCACAAAGTGGTGATCAGCCAGGGCGGCAATCTGCGGAAGATGGGTGACGCAGATGACCTGCTGGTGTCTAGAAAGTTCTTTTAACATGGCTCCGACCTTGGCTGCAGTAAGGCCTCCGATACCGGCATCCACTTCGTCGAAGATCAGGACCTGGGCCTTCTGGTCCTCGGAAAGGGCAGTCTTCAAAGAAAGGAAGATCCGGGAAAGTTCTCCTCCGGAGGCCACCTTAGTAAGAGGCCTTGGCTCGGCCTTGGGATTGGTGGCCACCAAAAACTCCACCCGATCAAGGCCCAAAGGGCCTAAGGCTGCAGCCTCGGTCTTCCCACTCTTTACCTCTACTCTAAAGCGAGCCTCTGCCATGCCCAAAGCCGCCAAGCGCTCCATGACGGCCTGAGCAAGACGCCTTCCTGCCTCCTTGCGCTTCGCAGAAAGCTCCTTGGCTAGAGAAAGGGCCTCTTCTTCCCTTTCCTTCAAGGTGGCCTCAAGCTCTCTCAAACCCTCTTCACCAAGTTCAAGCTGCTGGTATTCTTCTTTTAAGGTCTTAAGCTGGGCCAGGACCTCCTCCAAGCTCTGACCGTACTTGCGCTTTAAGCGATTAAGCTTATCCAAGCGCTCTTCAATCTCCTCAAGTCTGGCCTCGTCGGCAGAAAGACCACCCAGGTGATCGCGGAGGGAAAAGAGCGTATCTTCTAGTTCGTAAAAAAGGCCTTCCAGACGTTCAACCAAAGGATCTAGACGATGATCAAATTCCGCGGCCGAAGAAAGGTTTCTCCTCGCCCGCGAGAAGGCTGAAACACCGCCTTCCAAGTCTTCCACCGCCTGACCAAGGAGTTCCTGAAGTTTGGCCATATTCCTCAGGACTTCACGTTCTTCAGAAAGGGCCTTGTCCTCTCCCGGTACCGGGGCCACGGTCTCGATCTCTTCGATCTGAAACCGCAAGAAATCCCTTTCTTTCTCGAGACGGCCAAGCTTTTCTGCCAAGGCCTGATATTCTTGCAAGGTCTCTCGATAGGCCTTAAAGGCCCCTTGATACCGGGTAAGGAGGTCGCCTGCATCGGCAAACCGGTCAAGAAGCCGCAAACGATCTTCTGGGTTGGCCAGGAGCTGGTGCTCGTGCTGACTGGCCAAGAGGATAAGGCCCTCGGTAAGGCGCGAAAGCATCTGAAGGGTGGCTGGTGAGCCGTTGATATAAATCCGACTTTTGGTCTTGGTGATCACCCGCCTAAGAACAACCTCTTCCGTCGGCTCGTAGCCCATTTCTGAAAGACGCTCGACCAATACCTCTCCACCGGCAATCACGGCCTCAACTACCGCCTCTTCTGCCCCGGGCCGGATGAGATGCGGCCCACCCCTTGCCCCAAGTAAAAGGCCAAGCCCTTGCATCAAAAGCGACTTACCCGCCCCGGTCTCGCCGGTGAGTACTGTAAACCCCGGGGCAAAAATTAGATGGGTCTCCGGGATGAGAACAAAGTCTTTAAACCGCAATTCCAAAAGCATCCTCTTTATAAGACCAAGTCTCTAAAGAGCTTTCAACCAGATAAAAATTGGTTTGCCTTTCCCCCTAATCTGTGGTTTTAGTTGGTAAGCCCTATGAAGATCGCCCTTTGTGGTAAAGGCGGAGTAGGCAAATCCACTCTGGCTGTCCTCCTCAGTGAGGCCCTGCTGGCCAAAGGTTATGAAGTGCTGGCCATAGATGCCGACCCAAGCCCGCATTTGGCCAGACTCTTCGGTTTCGAGGAAGCAGAAAAGGTCATCCCCATCGCTGAAATGAAGGACCTTCTGGCTGAACGCTCCCAAAAGAACGGGCCTTTCTATTGTCTGAACCCCAAGGTAGACGATCTCCCGGAAAGATTTATGTTACGCCGAGGTCCACTTCGACTAATGGTCCTTGGGGCCATTAGAGAAGCTGGCGTAGGCTGCGCCTGCCCGGAACAAACGGTCCTCAGGCGTCTCTTGGCCCTACTCCTTCTACGGGCTAAGGAGGCGGTAATCATAGATATGGAAGCCGGGGTGGAACACTTTGGCCGAGGGACCGTAGTGGGGGTGGATTTTCTGTTGGTTGTAGTCCAACCCTATCGAGGGAGCATCGAGACCACCAAGCGTATCAGAGTTTTGGCCGATCAGCTCGGACTCAAAAACGTCTTTTTGGTGGGGAATACCGTAAGACCCGGGGATCAGGCCTTTCTCGAAAGAGAACTCGGAGAAGAACTATTGGCCGCCTTTCCCTTTGACGAGGTCTTGCTACAAACCGAACGAGAAGGAAGGCCGTTAAACCAGGTGGCCGGCCCCCTCCGTGAAATAGCCCTGGCTCTCATCTCCAGGTTGGAGGAACTCAAAGGCCGTGAAGCTTAAAGACGTTCAAAGTCTTCCTGATCATCGGCAGATCGAGATCGACAAGGTAGGAATCAAGGGGATTCGTTACCCGATCTCTGTCCTTGATCGAAGCAAAGGCGTTCAACACACGGTGGCCTCCATCAATATGTACGTGGACCTTCCTCATCAGTTCAAAGGGACTCACATGAGTCGTTTTGTGGAGATTCTTAATGAATATCGTCATGAAATCCATATCAAAAAGATCCCTTGCATCTTAGATGAAATGCGTAAACGACTCTCGGCCAAGGTGGCCCATCTCGAGATCGAATTTCCCTTTTTCATGACCAAAAAGGCCCCGGTCTCCGGGGAAGAGGCCATCATGGAATATGGTTGCAAGATCTATGGGGCCAAGGGAGACGATTTTAAGGATTTGATCTTAGAAGTTCACGTTCCAGTCATGACCGTCTGTCCTTGTTCGCGAGAGATAAGTGAACGCGGGGCCCATAATCAACGCGGTTTGGTCAGGGTCAGGGTGCGGTTTAAAAAGTTCGTTTGGATCGAAGAACTGATCCAACTGGTGGAATCTTGTGCCTCAAGCCCGATCTATCCCCTTCTTAAACGACCAGATGAAAAATTTGTCACCGAATGGGCCTATGATCACCCCATGTTTGTGGAAGATATTGTGCGGGAGGTGTGTCGTAAACTCTTAGAACATCCAGAGATCACTTGGTTTGCCATCGAAGCTGAAAACTTTGAATCGATTCACGCCCACAATGCCTATGCCTTCATAGAGCGTCGGAAAAATTAAGTTGATTCCGTCTGGTCCTCCTCCAGTTCGATCTCCATTTCAAAGAAACTTTCTCCACAATCATAACATTTCACGTCAAGGGTATTGTTCAGGAGGGAGACGTATATTTCATCACACCCACACTTGCACGGTCCCTGGACCTGCTCTTCCACAATCTGTCTGATCTGGTCATGAATCTCCGTGGGTATGTCAGGGTCAAAGAATATCTTCACCGCTAACCTCCTCTTTTAAACGCGTGCGCATGATAACAACCGGTTCCTATATTGTAAAGCCAATCAAGGTCTAAATTAAGGGTTTTTGGTCAAAAATTTTAACTCTTTTGAGGACCGGTACCCTTGCCAAAAACGGAGTACTTTGGTCACAAAGGAGCGAGTTTCGGGGAGAGGTGGGAGGCCTTGGGCCTGGATCACCCTTTGGGGTCCAGCATTATAGGCGGCCAGGGCCAAGATTAGGTCCTGAAAATAATCCAAAAGGTCGCGCAAATAGGCCGCGGCAGCCATGACGTTTTCTTCTGGATCAAAAGGGTCTTGAACTCCGTAAAGGCGAGCTGTCTCCGGCATGAGTTGCATAAGCCCTAAAGCCCCTTTCGGAGAGACGGCCTCCGGATCAAAGGCTGATTCCGCTCGAGCAATGGCCTTGAGCAACCGGGGATCCAAGCCAAAACGACGACCCGCTCGACGGAAGAGGTCTTCGGTAACTCTAGCCTTAGAAAAGCGAGAAAGGTGATAAGGTCTCCAGTGATCACCAAACGGGGTATCGGTGATGTGAATCACCCCTTGGGCATCGCGATAGTAGTACAACTCGGCAAAGGAGGTGGGAGACCAAAGGAAGATCAAGACGAGGAAGAAGAGGCCTTTTGGGCCAAAAATTTTTGACGACATTCTTCGCTACAAAAGTAATAGACCTTTCCTTTATAAATAGCGCTCAAAGCCTTTTTCTTCGGACAATAAACCCCACAGACCGGGTCCTGAACTAATTGATCGGTGACCGGAAGGTTAGAGCTTGAATCCGAAGGAGGCTTCCTCTGAGACCTTTGTCTGCTCCTTAATTTGGACAAATCTTCGAAGACTGATCTCCCAAGCCAATAGATAACCACTAATAGGAGAAGGATGAGGATAAGTCTGCTCATTTTAGATTGATCGAAAGTTTCTTGACCCCAGGCCGCTGAGGGAGTCGGGCCAAGAGGTTCTGAAAACTTTCCTTTGTTATCGGATGTTTCCCAGATGGAATGAGTTCTGTCAAGGGGGTCAGGACAAAACGGCGTTTATCAAGGGCCGGATGAGGGAGGGCGAGAAAGTCCGTCTCCAAGATCAGGTCACCGTAAAGGAGTAGGTCAAGGTCAAGGGTCCGATCGGCCAAGGCCCCGGTTCGTCGACGACCGGCCTGAAGTTCGATGGTAAGGAGGACAAGGAGGACTTCCCAGGGGGAATAGGCTGTCTCCAACTCGACTACTAGGTTGTAAAACCAATTTTTTGACACAAATCCAACCGGCTCGGTGAGATAGACGCTTGACCAGCGACGCAAATGAAACCCTTCTTTCTCTTGAAGGGCCTTTAAAGCCCAAGCACAATAGCCCGCCCTATCTCCCAAATTAGAACCTATGCCGATATAGATCTTGTTTAAAGCTTGAGGGAGGCGATCCGTTCTATGGCCTCCTTAAGACGTGTTTTGTCCACGGTAAGGGCCAGTCGGAAATAGCCTTCCCCTGGGTCACCGAAACCGTTCCCAGGGGTAACCACAATGCCAGCCTCGGAAAGGAGCTTGGCCGCAAAGTCCGAAGAAGTATACCCTTTAGGGACCTTGGCCCAGACGTAGAAAGTGGCCTTAGGCGCTTCAAGCTCAAAGCCAAGCCTTTTTAAGCCCTCGACCACCACATCACGCCTTTCCCCAAAGATACGCCGAAACTCGGCTACACAGGCCTGGTCACCGGAAAGGGCGGCGATCCCTGCCTCTTGCACGGCCTGGAAGACACCAGAGTCTACGTTGTTTTTGACCTTGCTCAGACCGGCGATCAGGTCTTCGTTGCCCACGGCAAAGGCAATACGCCAACCAGTCATGCAGTAAGTCTTGGAAAGGCTATGAAACTCGATGGCGACTTCTTTGGCTCCCTCTACTTGAAGGATGCTTGGGGGCCGAAAGTCCTCGAAATAGAGTTCGGTATAAGCAGCGTCATGGGCCACGATAAGACCATGTTCCTTGGCAAAGGCAACCACCTTGGCAAAGAAATCAAGATCCGCCACGGCAGCGGTCGGATTATTGGGATAATTGAGCCAGAGAATCTTAGCCCTTTTAAGAATTTCAGAGGGGACACCTTCTAGATCCGGCAAAAACCGATTCTCTTCAAGCAAAGGCAGATAATATGTCTCCCCTCCGGCAAAAAGGGTCCCGATATGATAGACTGGATAAGCCGGTGTAGGTACCAAGACCACGTCTCCGGGATTGATAAAGGCCAAGGGAAAGTGAGCAATGCCTTCCTTGGAGCCGATGAGGGTGACCACTTCTTTATCAGGATCTAGCGCTACTCCAAACCGGGCTTCAAACCACCGGGCTGCGGCCTCCCGAAAGGCCCGCATCCCTACACTTGATGGATAATGGTGATTCTCTGGGTTTTGGACTGCCTCCATGGCTGCCTTGACGATATGCGGGGGGGTGGGGAGGTCCGGATCACCAATGCCCAGGTCAATGACATCCACCCCCCGGGCCACGGCCTCGGCCTTTAGACGATCAAGCTCCACGAACAGATACGGCGGAAGTTTCTGTAACCTCTCTGAAAAGCTGATCATCCTCTCCTCCGCTATCTCTCGCGTTTGCCTTCGATAAACTCAAGCACCATTTGCCTGGCCAAATAATCCGGATACTGCTCTGGAGGATGTTTCATGGTGTAGGCGGAGATGGAAATAAGTGGTCCAGCGATCCCGCGATCACGGGCAAGTTTGACACAACGGATGGCATCCATGGCTGAGCCGGCAGAATTAGGCGAATCTTCCACACTGAGCTTGAGTTCGATATACATGGGTACCCCGCCGAAGAGTTCACCCTCCAACCGAATATAGGCAATCTTCCGATCCTTGAGCCAAGGCACCCAATCCGACGGACCGATGTGGATGTTATCGCTCCCGATATCGTAGGGCATAATCGAGGAAACCGCCTCGGTCTTGGAGATCTTTTTGGTCTTTAGTCTCTCGCGGGCAAGCATATTGAGAAAATCGGTATTACCACCGAAATTGACCTGGTAGGTCCGTTTAACCGGTACCCCCCGGTCGACCATAAGCTTGGTAAGGACTCGATGGACTATGGTCGCTCCTACTTGAGACTTGATGTCGTCTCCCACCGCCGGGATACCAGCTTCGGTAAAGCGCTGCCCCCACTCCGGGTCAGAAACGATAAAAGTAGGCATGGCGTTGACAAAGGAGACACTGGCCTTAAGGCAGGCCTCAGCATAAAAACGGGCAGACTGTTCCGAGCCAACAGGGACGTAGTTTATGAGGACCTCGGCCCCAGTGTCTTTGAGGACGGCGACTACGTCTTCAAGCTCATCTTCTTTGGCCTCGGAAAGCACAAAGGTCTTGTCTTCAGGAAATTCCTTCATGTGCGGGGCGACGCCATCAAGCACCTTGCCTTTGCGCACGATGACCCCTAATTTGGGGACATCAGGATAAAAGACGGTAGTACAGTTTGGCAGGGCAAAGATGGCTTCAGAGACGTCTTTACCTACCTTGCGGGCGTCTATATCCCAGGCGGCCACGATTTCTAGATCCCACGGGCGATAGCCGCCTATATCAGGGAACATTACCCCCTGGACTGCATCAAGCCCTTTCTCTTTATAGTAAAAAATTCCCTGAACTAAGGCACTAGCACAATTACCAACGCCGACAATCGCCACTGGGACCTTCTTCCCCGACATCTTTCACCTCCAGAAGATAATTTTTCAAGGCTTAAAGTTGCCCAGAGATATTGCCGATAAAAAATTTTCCATAGCAAACATTAACACTCCTGAACGTCACAGCAAGAAATCTA
>CAZKEG010000029.1:0-10519 GCA_964551715.1 uncultured Thermodesulfobacteriota bacterium | reverse complement strand
CGGACCGGACCATCTTTACCAGTGATGGTGAGAATTATTGGCCCTATGATGGCAGGACTCATTATCTGACCACTGGCGGCCATTTAAAGGACAACGGTTTTCCCATCGGTGGGATGCTCAATTATCGTTCCCAAGGGATCTTGTTGAATGGCTATCTCGATATGTTCCAGAAAAAGCAATTTCTCTGTTATTGGTTTGGACTTTATAATGGCCGTGATACCCAAGGGAGTAAAAATACCCATAGTGACGATATGCTTTACAGCTTCCGGATTGGGATAAATTGGCTCCCCGGTTCTGACCCCCGTGGCCCTATGGGGCCAATGACCTTTCACAATTACACCATGCAAGGGGACTATGGCTATAACACCACTCCGGCCTTGGCCACTATCTTTTCCGGCTTTTGGACCAAAGATAGGCGCACGGTTTATTATGATGGTTACAACAAAGGAGAAGAAAAAACCGGTTTCCCCCACGACATCGAAAACTACGGTTTTGATTTTACGATACTCTTTCGCTATCTAGGTTTTTCAATGGATGCCGAATGGGCTTGGGAGGAATTCATTCAGAATCCGGATCAAAGCGTGGCCTCCGTACCGCAGGAGACCTGGGATCGCTGGGCCATGCGTCTAAACCTCGGTTACTTCTTTGTCCCGCGGAAGTGGGAGGCGGTCTTTAAGTACGCCTATTTTGTGCGCCTAATCGGAAACAATCCCTACCATTCTTTGGCCAGCGGTTTGGGGCTGGTAAATTTAGCAGATGGAAAATACGGGGTCGAAAAATATATGCAGCAATTTATCCTGGGGCTCAATTACTATTTCCATGGTTTCAACCAGTACATCACCTTTGATGTCTCCCTGTTACAGCGCAAGATAGACGCTGCCGATGCCTCAGAGGCAACCCTGGTAGGCATGACTCCCGATCAATTCGAGAGCCAATTTGAAAACGATTGGCGCTTCCGTGTCATGTTTCAGCAATTCTTCTAGACCGAAGACTTGAGGGATCCGTTCCCATTCTTGTCCAAAATGGGAACGGATCCTAAGTGAACCGTTTGACTTGGACAGCAGATCGTCTCACATTATTCTTTGAACATGACTAAGGTCCGTACCTTCTACGTCTGTCAGGAATGTGGTTATCGTTCGCCGAAGTGGCTTGGTCGTTGCCCGGGCTGCGGCCAGTGGGAGACCCTAGTTGAAGAAAGGCCCAAGGAGAGTCTTGGAGGTATAGCAGAAATTTCCAAGCCGGTACCCCTGAGTAAACTCCCTTATGACGAAGGGCAGAGGATCTCCACTGGCCTTAAGGAGCTTGATCAGGTCCTAGGGGGAGGATTGGTCCCTGGCTCCTTGATCCTAGTCGGAGGGGACCCGGGGATAGGCAAATCCACCCTTCTTTTACAGGTGATGCATCACTTGGCCTCAGGCGGACACAAAGTCCTCTATCTCTCCGCTGAGGAGTCCGTCCAGCAGGTCAAACTTAGGGCTGCCCGCCTAAAAGTCGAGGCCGAAGGCTTGTTCATCCTCTCTGAGACCAATCTTGATTCTGCTCTAGAGGCCCTGGAAGAGCTTTCTCCCTCGGTCTTGGTGGTCGATTCCATTCAGACCGTCTATCTTCCTGATCTCTCTTCGGCCCCGGGGAGTGTAGCTCAGGTGAGAGAATGTGCGGCCAGATTACTTCGTTTGGCCAAGGCCAAGGGGATAGCTGTCTTTTTGGTTGGGCACGTGACTAAGGAGGGGGTCTTGGCCGGCCCTCGGGTCCTGGAACATCTGGTGGATACGGTGCTCTATTTTGAGGGGGATCGAGGGGCGAATTTTCGCATCCTGCGCGCGGTCAAGAACCGATTCGGTTCGACCAATGAGATCGGTGTCTTTGAGATGACTAATTTTGGGTTGCGTCCGGTAACCAATCCTTCAGAACTCTTTCTATCTCAGACCACTTCTGAAATTCCCGGTTCGGTGGTGGTGGCTACGGTGGAGGGTACTAGACCAGTCCTTGTCGAGGTCCAGGCCCTGGTGACCAACACCCCTTTGGCCGTGCCACGAAGGACCAGTGTTGGCTTTGACGTTCAGCGTTTGGCCATGTTGGCCGCTATTTTGGAGAAGAGGGTGGGGCTTGCCTTTTATGATCGCGATATTTATCTGAACGTGGTCGGCGGTCTTAAATTGGCCGAGCCAGGGGTGGACTTGGCTGTGGTCTTGGCCCTGGCCTCTAGCCGATTGGATAAAGCTCTTCCCCTTCAAACCGTGGTCTTTGGCGAAGTGGGGCTTACCGGTGAGGTGAGGCCGGTCTATCAGGCGGAGATGAGACTTAAAGAAGCGGCTAAACTTGGCTTTCAGCAAGCCTACCTTCCCAAAGGAAACTTGGAAGGGGTTAAAAATATAGTCTCCTTAAGGCTCAGGGGTGTTTCTAATCTTCAAGAAATACTGGAGATGATCTTTTAAAGAGATTAACTTTTCTTGCACCTCTTGGGCTCTCAGATTAAGATCCTTCAAATTAGTAAGAAAAATTAAGCTCATAGGAGGCTCTTATGGGTGTGGTTCACGTGACGGATCAAAATTTCGAAAACGAGGTCCTTAAGTCCGAAGTCCCGGTTCTGGTTGATTTTTGGGCGGCTTGGTGCGGGCCTTGTCGAGCCATTGCCCCGGTCATCGAGGAGCTGGCCGAGGAGTATATGGGAAAGGTAAAGGTATGTAAACTGAACGTGGATGAAAATCCAATTACCCCCGGGCGTTTTGGTATCCGGGCCATCCCTACTTTGATCTTCTTTAAAGATGGTCAGGTAGTAGATCAGATTACCGGTGCGGTGGCTAAAGCCACCATCGAAAGCGTTCTTAAGCGTATGGTCGGATAATGGAGATGGCCGAGACCTATGACCTGATCATCATCGGTGGCGGGCCAGCTGGGCTTACGGCCTATCTTTATGCCGCTCGAGCCCGGCTCAAGACCCTCCTCTTAGAAAAGCTCTCCCCAGGTGGTCAGGTCTTAACTATAGATTTTATCGAAAATTACCCCGGCTTTCCCGATGGAATCCGCGGTTGGGAGCTTATAGAAAAGTTTGTGGCCCAAGTAGAAAAACTAGGGCTTGAAAGACTCAACGCAGAAGTGATCTCTCTTACCTTGGCAGATAATTGGAAGGTTATAACTTTGGTTAATGGTCAATCTTTGAAGACCAAAGCAGTTATCGTGGCCACCGGGGCCAGTCCCCGACGCCTTGGTATCCCTGGAGAACAGGAGTTGGTGGGCAAAGGGGTCTCTTATTGTGCTACTTGTGATGGCCCCTTTTTTACTGATCAAGTGGTGGCTGTGGTCGGTGGCGGAAATACCGCCGTACAAGAGGCCATCTTTTTGACCAAGTTTGCCAAGAAGGTCTATCTGATTCATCGCCGCGATCAACTTCGGGCCCAAAAGATCCTTCAAGAACGAGCCTTGGCCAACGAAAAGATCGAGTTTATCTGGAACACCGTGGTCAGGGAGGTCATAGGCAAGGATTACGTGGAGGCTGTTCGTCTGTTTAATCGGGTGACCGAAGAAGAAAGGCTCCTTCCGGTCGATGGTCTCTTTATCTTTGTCGGTCTTACCCCGCAAACTTCATTTTTAGAAGGTCTTCTTGAGCTTGATGAGAGAGGGTTTATCGTCACCGATGCCGAGATGAGGACCAATGTCCCTGGCATCTTTGCCGCAGGAGATGTGAGGTCCAAGGCCTGCCGCCAAATTATCACCGCCGCTGGAGACGGAGCGGTGGCCGCCTACATGGCTGAACATTATATTGCTAATTTTGCCTTATGAGACGCGTTATTTATCTGGTTCTGTTCCTCTTTTGTCTCTCTGGTTGTTGGGGTTTTTGGCATCACAAAGGGCCAGCCGAAGGCCTGTCTACCCCGCAGGCCCGCAGTAACAAAGAGTTAATGAAATTGGTCGATCGGGCGGTGAAACACTTTCGCTCCGGGCGTTGGGATCTGGCCGAAGAAGCCTTTCGAGAGATTCGCGATCGTTACCCGGATTCTCCCTATGCCCTTTGGGCTGAACTCAAGATGGCTGATTGTAAGTTTTTTGCCAAAGAATATCTAGAAGCCGTGGTCCTTTATCAGGAGTTTGAAAAGCTTCACCCCACCAACGAGGCCATCCCTTACGTGATTTATCAAATAGCCACCTGTTATTACAAACGCATGCTCTCTCCTGATCGGGATCAGACCTACACCAAAAAGGCCTTGGAAAACTACGAGCGTCTCCTGAGGAGTTATCCTGATTCCCCTTACAAATTGGTGGCCAAAAAACGGATTCAAAAATGTCGGGAAAGATTGGCGGAACATGAGTTTTACGTGGCCAAGTTTTATTATCGAACCAAACGTTATCGTGCGGCCTATGCCCGCCTTCTCTATCTCCTTCAGACCTATCCAGAGACGAGAACGGCCCACCGAGCCCGCCCCTTGTCTCAAAAATACTATTACAAGGCCCTTGAAGAGACTAAGGCCTTGGCCGAAGGGACCTTGAAGGACTACTGGGGGCAACCGGTCAGGTAATTAGGTCTTTTTTACCCTTTGAGAAGGTCGGAGAGCCATCCAAGGAATTCCTGCCAGGGCAGAGCAAGTTTTCCATGGGGCAAATGGGTTTTTTTTCTGCCACACGGCATACCAGGACTCCGGTTTCGGCGGCTTTTTCCCGGGCCAGTTTTTTGAAGCGTTCTAGAGGTTCTAGGTGTTTAAGGGTGGGTGTGGCGGTGAGTTTAATTTCTGCGGGATAAAGTTTTCCACGGGCCCGAATTAGTAAATCCACTTCTAGACCATCATGGGAGCGCCAAAAATAGATATCCGGCCTCAAACCTTGATTGGTAAAGGACTTTATAGCTTCTGAAAGGATACAGCCCTCAAAAAGGGCTCCGCCCATAGCTCCGCTAAGGGCTGCCACTGGCCCTGGCTGTCTGGTGAGGGTGGCTACAAGGCCTGAGTCTAGGAAATAGAGCTTGGGGGTTTTGACTACGCGTTTGCCAAAATTTTTGAAAGGCCTTAGCTAAAGGAAGCTTGAAGGCCTATCAGTGCAACCAGTCAGGCCCTTAATCTTTACTCTGGGCCTCTTGTAGTTCTGGTGGGAGGAGTTCCTCAAGGTCAGGTATCTCTTCGAGGATTTCGGTATCTTCCGAGACAGCCCCCTCTTCAAAAAGATTGCTCAGATCTATTTCTTCTATCTCTTTCAGGGGTTCTACTTCTACTCCCTTGGAGGTGGAGCTTTCTTGAGGGCTCATTTCCAAAGTTTCGGTACCTTCCTCGCTTAAGACCTCATCTCCAAAGACGTTTTCCGAACTTATCTCTTCAGTAGGAGCTTCTTCCTCTGGGACTTTGTTTTCTTCCGAAGCCAATAAATCATCTGTTTTGGGGAGCCCTAGATCTAGGTCTTCTTCTAGAAGATTGACTTGATTCGGTTCTTCTTCCAAGGCGAATAGATCAGAAAAGGCCTCTGGATGTGGTTCATAAAAAGGCCCTAAGGCCTCGGCTAGGGAAGAGAGATCTTCGCCACACTCTGGACAAGTGGTTTGATACTCAGTGACAATTAAATGACACTTGGGACAGCGCATTTTTCCTCCTAGCCATAACTGTCTTAAATTTTTATAATGCACTTCCATGAAAAAGTCTCTGGTATTATCTATCGTCTTCTTGGTTCTGAACTTGATTTCTTGTTCCGGTTCGCCGACACGTTATCTGGCCTCTGAGGCCTGCCTGGTCCACAAGGGCCTTTCTACCCGTGACGAGATCTATAAATTTCTAGGTCCTCCGGATCGAGTCGTTCGCCACCCTGATGGCACCGAAGATTGGTATTATTATCAAGTAAGAGAAAGCACCCTTAAAAAGTTTCCTTTATTGAGTAGGCTTGCAGAGGAAGAGATAGAGATCCTGCGCATTACCTTCCGAGGAGACCGGGCCATCAATTGCGTGTATTATGTAAAGAAGAGATGAGGACTTAACATGAAGGAACCTGATATCTATCAGAAGGCCCGCGAACGCATGGTGCGTACGCAAATTGCCTCCCGCGGGATCAAAGATCCGCGGGTGCTTGCGGCCATGTTAAAGGTTCCGCGGCATCTCTTTGTAGAAGAGGCCCTTAAAGACCAGGCCTATGGTGACTACCCTTTACCCATTGGCGAAGGGCAGACTATCTCTCAACCTTATATCGTTGCTTTGATGACCGAGGCCTTGGAATTAAAAGGTCCAGAGAAGGTCTTAGAAGTAGGAACAGGCTCTGGTTATCAGGCTGCTATTTTGGCTGAACTGGCCAAATGGGTCTATTCCATCGAGCGTTATCCTTCTTTGGCCGAACGGGCGAAACGGCTCCTTGAAAGACTTGGCTATCGAAACGTAATCATTAAAGTGGGAGACGGCACCAAGGGATGGCCGGAGGTGGCCCCTTTTGACGCTATCATCGTTACCGCTGCCGGGCCGAAGATTCCAGAACCCCTTCTCGAACAATTGGCCGAAGGTGGACGATTGATCATGCCCGTAGGGGATGAATGGTCTCAGTTCTTGATCAAGGTGACTAAGAAAGGCGGTAAGTTCCTTAAAGAAAACCTCGGGGCGGTTCGTTTTGTAAAATTGGTGGGTGAATATGGATTTAAGGCATAGACGTCGCATCGCTATCATCGGAGCCGGGATCTGTGAAGAAGAGATCTACCAGTTGGCCTATGAGGTTGGGAAGCTCTTGGCGGATAAGGCCGTGGTCTATTCCGGCGGCCTTGGGGGTGTGATGGAGGCCGCGGCCAAGGGGGCCTTGGAAGCCGGTGGGATGACGGTAGGGATCCTCCCGGGAAACAGGGCCGAAGACGCCAATTCTTATATCCAGATCCCGGTGGTCACTGACATGGGGCATGCCCGAAATGTGGTCTTGGTGCGCTCGGTCGATGGAGTGATTGCCATTTCTGGCGGTTATGGAACCCTTTCCGAGATCGCCTTAGCCCTCAAGATGTGGAAACCCGTAGTCGGCCTGCGTACCTGGCCCAACATAGAAGGTGTTCATTATGTAGAGACCTCTAAAGAAGCCGTAGAGACCGTCTTTAAACTCCTCGAAAGACCAAAGGCCTCATAAGATTAGATTTTTTTCACTTCAAAATTCAAAATGTCTCGTTTGCTGAATTCGACCTTCTCAAATCTTTTTCAGAAGAGTTTAGCCAGGGCAAGTTTTTCCCGCGGATCATTTTTAAGTTAAATTGAAGGAAACAATCGAGCTCTCACAATGGGCTTGATCGAGTTCTTGATCTCTTCTTTTGCCGAAGTGACAAAGCGTAAGTGTTCTTCTACGCACATGTGGTCCCAAAGAGGGGGGTTGGCCAAGGCAAACGTGCCCTTCCAGCGCGCATCGAGCAGGTCAAAGATGCCGTGCGGATAGTCTTTTGGTTTCACCAAATCTTTGTTGACTAGGATGACCCGAATCCTTCCAGAAAAGCCTGTCCAATAACCTTCTGGGGCCTTGAATTGGGCAGGGATCTCTCGGGCTTCAGGAGAACGATAAAGGGCAAGGATACCCCTTTGTTTGAGAATCTCCATACGCAGGGGATCATTGGACCAAAAGACGTCACACTTGGGGGCGTCCTTTTCGGCAATAAGGCGGTTAACCAGGCCGGTGGACTTGGTCTCTTCAGGGTCAAAGACCATGTGTACCTTGATCCCTGTGCATCTTTGAAATTCTCTGAGCACCGGTTCAGAAAAGACTTGCTCCGTAGACGTGTAGGCCACGACTTCCTGGCTTTTTTCTCGTTGGGGACCGCAGCTAACCAAGACAAGAAAAAGGGAAAAACATCAAAAATAGGCGCGGCATATATCCCCCTAAAGAATCTGAGTTGATATGGTTAAAACCACCACCAGGACACAGCGTATAGATTTTCTCCGAGTTTTTGGAGCCTATCTCCCAAGTAAATAACAAAGTCTGCCTGAAAGGAAGGGGTCACTTCCCTAAAGAAACGTAAGTTTTCGACATCTTTAAAACTAACTCCTTTCTTGAACTTGATTTCCACCCCTATGACGGAACCGGCGATTTCGAGAACGAAATCAACTTCTTTTTCCCGGCCCCCATAGGTGCGAAAATAATAGGCCTTCCTCCTTCAAGCTCGGAAAAGACATAGAGGTTCTGGAAGACTAGATTTTCAAAAAGTTTGGCCTGTTCTTCTCGAGAGAGATCTTTGAGATCTCGTTTGTTCATCAGGTGTGAAGCAAGGCCGGGGTCGAGAAAATATATCTTGGGAGATTTGATTACCCTTTTGGCCAGATTATTGGTGAAGGCTGGAAGTCTGATTAACAGGCAACTCGTTTCGAGCAAATGAATATATCGACTCACAGTAGTCTGGGGAAGGGTGAGATCACGGGCCAGGTCGCTTATCTTTAAGATTCCTCCGGTGCGCAGGGCAAGAAGCCGCATGAGACGCCGATAATCTGGAAGATGGGTGATATGGGCAAGATCTTTCAGGTCGCGCTCAAGATAAGTACGCACATAGCCTTGCCACCAACTAAATACCTGTTTTGGTTTCGTGAGACGAAGAAGAGGGGGAAGAAAGCCTCTGAAAAGCAGCCAGAGAATGTCTTCTTCAAAGGGGCTTTTTTTGGGGTTTTCTAATTTTTCCGGCGTAAGTAGCCAGGAAGGTAAGGGGTGCTGATATAACTCCGAAAGGGTAAGGGGCAAGAGTTCTCGATAGGCCGCTCTACCGGCTAAGGATTCGGTGATCTCCTTCATTAAAAGGAGGTGAGACGAGCCGGTAAGCAAAACGCGCAAACAACCATCTTTTGGGGAAACTATTGCGACTTAACTAGGGTATATAAGGGGTTAGGGACAGGCCAGGCCCCTGTCCCCTATATGGCCAATATTCTGGAATAGGCGCCTCAAAAGTTATCTCTTCCCGTCGGGTAGGGTGTGGTAGGGTGATTTGCCAGGCATGGAGCAAGATGGCCCGCCCGGAGAATACGCTTTCCTTAGAACCATACTTGAGGTCTCCCACGATAGGGTGGCCTAGAGCAGCAAGTTGAGCACGGATTTGATGCTTGCGCCCGGTGAGAAGTTCAATCTGTAGTAAAGTCTTTCCCTTTAGGATCTTGAGTATTTGATAGAGAAGTATGGCTTCTTTGGCTTCTGGTCGAGGGTGAGTGAGGGCTTGAGTTCGGCGCTTCCTTTTATTCCAAACCAAATAGTGCTTAAGCTCTGTCGTCGGTTGTTGGAGCACGCCGTGGATTACGGCCAGATATATTTTGCGTATTCGTTTTTCCCGAAAGGCCTGTGAAAGTCTTGCCGCCGCTTTAGAGGTGCGAGCAAACACTACCACCCCAGAGGTTACGCGATCGAGCCTGTGCACCAGGCCGAGATAGACATTCCCGGGTTTGTGATATTTCTTTTTGATATAGCCCTTGGCCCATTTCAAAAGAGAAGGGTCCCCGGTGCGGTCTCCTTGTACCAGGATCCCCCCAGCTTTATTAACTACCAGAAGGTGGTTGTCTTCGTAAAGGATTTCTAAAAAATTATCTTTTAAGGCCGATGGTACCTTCAAAGAGAGCCCCTCGAAAGCGAGTTCCTTCTAAGTTGGCTCCGGTGAAATTGGCCCCTCTTAAAAAGGCCTCGATCAGGTAAGCCTCAGAGAGGTCAGCTTCTTCCATGGTAGCTCCGGTGAGGTCTACCTGGATCATATTAGTCCCTTTTAGATTGGCTTGACGGAAATCAGCCAGTTGAAAGCTACTTCCTCGAAGATTAGCTCCTTCGAGATTGGCCTTTTCAAAACAGGCCATTTGGCCGTCAACGGCCTCGATCCGGCTGCCAGAGAGATTAGCTCCACGAAAACAGGCCAGACTCAGATCCGTGGCCGCTAGATCGGTCTCTCTTAAATCCGCCTCGGAAAAGTTAGCCCCCTTGAGGCAGGCATTTCCCAGATCAGCCTGATAAAAATTGGCCTTACAGACCTTGGCTCCTAAAAAATTGACCACCGCCACTCTGGCCCCTTCAAAGTTGGCTCCGGTAAGGTCGGCTCCGATGAAGTTTACGCCGTAAAGATTAGCGCCGGCGAAATTAGTACCGCGGCAGTTTAGGAGACTTAAATTGAGATTTTCCAACTTATAACCTGACAGATCAAGGCCTGAGAGGTCGGCCATTTCTCTAATCAAACGCAGTAGTTCTTCATAACTAGGTCTTTTCATAAAGGCCTCCCCTTTGTAGATTGACTATCTTGAGACTAAAATTCCCAAAAACTATTTGTTTTATCTCACCCAAGAGATGGGCTAAGTAATCACAAATATAAGGAGTATTTTATGGAAGTGTATCTTATTTTGGCCGCGGTGTTAGGGATTTTTGTCGCCCTTTTTGCCATTCAGAATGCGGCTTCGGTCACAGTGAAATTTATGTTTTGGCAATTTCAAAGTTCTCTTGCGGTGGTCATTATCCTGGCCATGCTGGCTGGGATGCTCTTGGTCTTTTTACTTTCTATCCCTGGTCGTTTAAAACGGCGAAAAGAACTTTATGACAAGCAGAAAAAGATAAGAGAACTAGAGAAAAGGCTCCAAGAACGAAA
>CAZKEG010000028.1:0-10562 GCA_964551715.1 uncultured Thermodesulfobacteriota bacterium | reverse complement strand
AAATTCTTCGAGATATTCTTGTCTTCCGCGTAAGAAGTCCTTCACCTTTTTGCGATAGATCTCTTTGGCCGGGAACACCTTATAGGCCACCATCAAATCGAGATTAGCCCGATCGCTCTTGATGGGATAGTGATATCCTAAGGGATCAGGCTCAAAGCTAAAACGCAACTGCATACGCAAGAGGTCATTGTAGGCGGCCAAACTGTCCCTCAGGGTGACCTTGGTCTCCTCTGCCCCGATGGTCCCGGTGTTGGCCAGATAACACTTAATGCGATTTTTCTTGATGATCTCGTAAAAGATCATGGCGTGTTCCAGGCGATCTCCGGCAATAAAGGGGTCAAGGAAAAAGACGCGCTTAAATTTCCCGGCCTCTTCTGGATTCCCACCGCTTGATTCAATGGATTCACCGTAGATGAATTGCATGGTGGCCTGCTCTGGAGTCAGCTTGCTGATCACATTCATCAAGGGATTTCGGGTCAGGATGATAATGTAATTCACCTTGTCCGCCCGCAGGCCAGGGCTGGCGATCTTGAGATTCCGCCGGGTCACCACCGCCCGACCATTGCTGGTCTTGGAAAGGTCTTGGAAATTGGGCATGTAGGGATAACGGGTGATGGCCACATTTTCCAAGAAACAATCTTCCGCAAGGGCTGCTCGTAAGATCTCCGGCTGGCTCTCGTCAAGCCCTTCGGTCTTTACGTAGAGCCCACCTAGTTCAAAGGCGGCATAGCTTCCATCATAACCGAAGGTGCCACCGTCGTCTCCAATCATCTCCGAGCGCTCCTTGGGGATACGCGCCAGGTTACGACAAAGGGTGGTGGTCTTTCCGGTAGCCGTAAGCCCAGCCACCCCGGTCACTACTTCTTGGAGTTCAGGGCGTTCAGTCTCAAGGTCGTAGATCCAGAGATAGTCACGACGGGCACCGCAATGGAGGAAGATCCCCGTCTTGTCAATGATCTTTACCCGCCAAGACTCAAACTGAAAGACCCCCTTCTTGGCCTCACCCAGGTAGATGGTATTCCGGCAGATCTTTACCTGGTCCCCGCGCTTAGAACCCATCCACAAGCGTACGGTGACGTCTTTATCTACCAACTTTTTGGCTTTGTTGTATTCAAAGGCCTCGTCAGTGAAATAAATGATGGTATAAGTGGGGTTCTCCACCACCCGCGGGGCAGGGTTGTCTTCAAACAGGAGTTTGAGACCGTAGGCTAATTGAGCATAGGCTTCAGGGATCAGAAAGCGAGCGGTTACCCCGTCTCTTCCGTCACCGATAATGGTATCCAAAGAGATGATCCTTTCCCGGGAGAGATACTCAACGGCCATGTGGGCCAGTTCTTCTTCCTGTTCCCCAAAGGGATGGTCGATGTTGTTTTTGGTATGAGGGGCCGAACGGGACATGGGCTCTGAGTCAGCAGCCAGAGAACCGAGTTGGGTCTGGATAACTCCTTCTTGGCGAAGGGCTATCTCCTTTAATTCATCAAGGGATTTTCCCTCGATGAGACGCCCCTCCTCTTTGGCCTCATAATAGATCTTTTCTGCTGCCCATTTGAAATAATTTTCCACACAAATCCCCCCTTAAGCCTTTGAACAAACTAAATTATCAGGGCAGCAGTCCACGTCAAGCTTCCGGCCAAATAATCAGGGTGAGACCAGGACGAATAATGTTAGAGGTAAGGTTGTTCCAGGCCTTTAGTTTTTGGAGGCTTACCCCGAATTTACGCGCGATCTTCCAAAGTGAATCTCCAGGTCGGACACGGTAGACCACCGCCGAGGAACTCTGGCCTTCTTCAGGGGTATTGGCCACGTAAAGGACAGCCTGGGTCCTTATGGGGATACGCAAGACCATACCAGGACGGACGCGGCTACGTCTCAGGCCGTTGGCCCTCCGTAGAAAACGCACCGAAACACCATAATAAGCAGCTATTTCCCTCAGGGACTCCCCACGGCGTACCCGATGGCGCAAATTCTGGTGATGATACACGTAACGGATCTTAGAAAGGGCCTTCAAGGCCTCCTCACCGCGGCCAAAGGGGACCTTTACTGGATAGTAGGCCACGTTAGGGGGGGTGCGTCCGCGCCTTAGTTCGGCGTTTAGGAGACGAATGGTATCGTAATCCGTGCCGGTGGCCAGGGCCAAGGCCCGAAGATCGGTCCCTCCAGGGACCTTAATTACTTCGTATTCCAAGGGCGGGAGATAATCGACGTGAAACCCGTATTTCTCCGGATTCTTGGCGATGATCATGGCGGCGATCATTTTGGGCACGTAATTTTTGGTCTCTCGCTTGAGGTAGCGATACCGACAGAGCTTCCAAAAATCCCGGGTGCGATATCTCCTGATGGCACGGCGTACCTTGGCTTCTCCGGCATTATATCCGGCTGAAGCCAAGTGCCAGCATTCAAATTCTTCGTATAGATCCAAGAGATACTTGGCCGCTGCTATGGTTGATTTTTCCGGATCACGGCGTTCGTCCACCCAATAGTTGATCTTTAACCCGTAGCGCCTGGCCGTCCACCTCATGAATTGCCAAATCCCACAAGCCCCGGCCCGAGAATAAGCGAAGGGATTAAAGCCGCTTTCGATCATAGCCAGATAGGCCAGGTCTTCTGGAAGACCGTATTTACGAAAAATTTCTTTGATCAAGGGGAGATAACGGGTAGAGCGAGCCAGCCAAAGGGAAAAGATCTCTCGCCTCTGGGTAGTGAAGTACTTGATAAAGTATTCTACACGGTCGTTTAGGGTGATGGGGATGTCCGAAGGAGGGAGTTCTTCTTCCAGGAGCTGAAGATGTTCTTCTTCGATATTTTCGTCTCGATCAAAGGGAGTGTCATTAGAATGACGGGGAAGGGAAGCAGCAAAAGAGGAAACTACCAGGAAGAAAACCAAGATAAGACTAGTCCACAAGCGCAATAACATTTTCCCCTCCTTTTCCGGCCTTCTAAAGCGACTTTTCGGTGTATTTCCACCTAAACATTAGGCCGAATTTATCTCACCATAAAACTTCTCTTTTGTGATCTATTTTTTGGTCGTTTAAAGGAACAAAAAACAAATAAAATTCAATTTGTTTGAAAATTTAGTTCCAAATAGCAAACTCAGCGAATTAGTCAATGTAAAATATGCAAAATAAAAGAGAATCTTTGGACCCAAGGCCGAAAATTCAGGCCCAAACAGACCTTAGAAGGCCTCTTTGGCCCGCCAAAGGACAGAATCTCGTTGGTAAAGGGCGTCGTTTTTTTGGGGATAATCGGCCATGAAGTGGGTACCACGGCTTTCTTTGCGACGTGAGGCGCACTCGATAACTAACTTGGCCACGTGGGCGATGTTACGCAGTTCGATGAAGTCTGCGGTCAAGATATAGTTCCAATAATGGTTTTCGATCTCTTCCAGGATGGTTTGAAGCCTCTTTTGGGCCAGTTTTAGACGTTGTTCAGTACGGACAATCCCTACGTAATTCCACATAAGCCGCCTAATGGCATCCCAGTTATGGGAGATAAGGACCTTTTCCTCCATGTCCACGGCCCCGCCTGGATCCCAGGGAGGGACGCGGGGAAAGGTAAATTTTTTAAAAAGCGGCCATTCATCTTGAATACGTTGGGCCGCCTGGTAGGCAAAGACCAAACCTTCCAGAAGGGAGTTAGAGGCCAAACGATTGGCTCCGTGAAGGCCAGTACAGGCACACTCACCCACGGCGTAAAGCCCCCGGATATCTGTCTGGGCAAAACGATCAGTACTTATCCCACCGCAAAAGTAATGGGCCGCAGGGACTACCGGAATCGGCTCTTTGGTAATATCAATGCCGAACCGAAGACAGGTTTCATAGATATGTGGGAAACGTGTTTTGACGAAATCCGCTGGCTTGTGTGAGATGTCGAGATAGACACACTCCTTACCTGATCTCTTGAGCTCGAAGTCAATGGCCCGGGCGACAATATCACGAGAGGCAAGTTCTTTCCTCTCGGGATCATACTTGTGCATGAAGGGCCTTCCTTCGGGATCAAGCAAAATGGCCCCTTCGCCGCGCAGGGCCTCGGAAATCAAGAAATTTTTGGCCTTAGGGTGATAGAGACAGGTGGGATGAAATTGCACGAACTCTAAGTTTTTTACCCGGCAACCAGCTCGATAGGCCATGGCCACACCGTCCCCAGTGGCCACGTCGGAGTTGCTGGTATATAGATAGACCTTACCCGCCCCGCCAGTGGCCAGGATAGTAACCCGGGCAAGGAAAGTGTCGATCTCACCGGTCTTTTCGTTTAAGATATAGGCCCCCAGGCACCTTTCCTGCCCGAGGACTTCTTTGGGACAACCTCGATAGACCTTACAAAGGGTAATCAGGTCTACGGCCAGATGATCCTCCAGTAGATGAATATTCTTCTGATTACGGACGTGCCCAAGCAGGACTTTTTCTACCTCTCGCCCGGTATGGTCTTCGACGTGGACGATGCGCCGCCGGGAATGTCCCCCTTCAAGGCCGAGGTGTAGCCTTTCTGGATGCTCCGGATCCCGGGTGAAAGGGACCCCTAGGTCTAGCAGATCCTGAATCCGGGCCGGGGCCTGGGTGACTACCAATTCGACGATGTCCGGAGAGGAAAGTCCCTCTCCTACTCTTAAGGTGTCTTGGATGTGGAGTTCAAAGGAATCGTCTTCACCAAGGACACAGGCAATGCCTCCCTGGGCCAAAGTGGTGTTGGCCTCGGTGGCCTTCTTTTTGGTGACGATAATCACCTCACCTAGACGACAGAGCCTTAGGGCCAAAAAGAGTCCGGCGATCCCAGAGCCAATGATCAGGAAATCCGTCCTATTTTCCATCTTCTTCAAGTATGGGTTCTCGTTGGAGGAAAAGACTCATCAATTTCTCCCCTGTTTCCAGGAAGAGACCGGTCTCAGCCGCTGTTCGTTCGCTATAACCCTCGGCCCTTTTGACCTCGGTCTCTCGGGAATCATAAATAGCAAAGGGCACCGGCTTTGAGGCGTGAGTCCGTAAGGAAATTGGTGTCAGATGATCGGTGACCACCATTAGACGATATTCTTTTATCTTGGCCGTGGCCTCTTCAAGCACAGTCCGCACCACATAACGATCGAAGTCTTGGATGGCCCGCATCTTGAGTTCTAGTGAGCCTTCATGACCGGCCTCATCCGGGGCCTCCACATGTAAAAAGACAAAATCATGCCGGTTAAGGGCCTCGACGGCTGCCTGGGCCTTGCCTTCATAGTTGGTATCCAGATACCCGGTTGCCCCAGGCACATCAATAATCTCAAAGCCGGCCAGCACCCCGAGTCCTTTGATCAAGTCTACCGCCGCCACTACTGCCCCGGAAAGCCCCCATTTCTCTTTAAAAGGTTCCAATCTCGGCATACGCCCCTGGCCCCAGGGCCACAGGGCATTGGCCGGTAGTTTGCCTTGTTCACGACGCTTGCGATTTAGGGGATGTTTTTCCAGATAAGCCATGGCCTTGACCAAAAAATCCCGCAAAATGGGTTCTTCTTCGTAGATCTGCCAGGCCTCATAGATATCCCGACCAAGGAGGTCATGCGGGGGGTAGGTCTTGATCCCCTCGGGACCACCCCTCCAGATCAAGATATGGCGATAGCTCTTGCCTGGATGGAGAAACAGCTTGTCGCTGGCCAGGTTTTCGTTTAGGTCCTTGATCAGTTCATGGGCCTCTTCGGTGGAGATATGTCCGGCACTATAGTCGACCATAATTAGTCGGTCTTCTCGGCGCTCAATGGTCACCAGGTTACAGCGAAAGGCCACATCCTCAGGACGAAGTTGGATACCAAGACTTGCCGCCTCGATGGGCCCGCGACCTGTGTATTGGCTCTCCGGCCGATAGCCCAGAAGGGACATATTGGCCACGTCACTCCCTGGCTCCATCCCCTGCGGTATGGTCTGAACCAAGCCCATCTCCCCGTGTTGGGCAATGAAGTCCATTCCAGGAGTAAGCGCAGCCTCAAGCGGAGTGCGACCGTTAAGCTCCTTCAGGGGGAAATCGCCCATCCCGTCACCAACAAGGATGATATATTTCATCTCTGCTCCCCTCCTTGTGTCTCGGACTTTTCAGCCTGGGTTCCCTCCGGTGGTTTAACGTCTAAGATCTCTACCTCAAAGCGCAACAATTTTCCGGCAAAGGGATGATTGAAATCAACCAAGGCCATTTCCGGATCTATCCGCCGAACAATAGCCGGATGAAGGATGCCCATCTCGTCCTGAAGATGGACCACCTGCCCAGGGTTGGTCCCCGCTGGTAGACGCTCGGCCGGGATGACCTGGAGTTTTTTGGGATCATACGGTCCATAGTGTTCTTCTGGAGGGAGGAGGACGATCACCCTCTCCCCAGGCCTGTGGCCGATGAGAGCCTCTTCTACGGCCTTAAAAAATTTCCCTTCCCCTATGATCACGCTCACCGGTTTAGACGAAGAATCTATCATCTGTTGGTCAGCAAAGACCCGATAATGAAAGACCACCCTTACTCCCGGTTGAATCTCGATAGACAAGCCTTCCTCCTTACAAAACCACCTGCTTTTTGAAGATAATAACCGGTATAGGCTAGTCAATTAAAGAAGGTTAGACAAATCTTCCGCGAGTATCTTCCTTGAATTGGAGATATCCCTGTTCTTCGGTAGGTTGGTCCTGTTTGAGGGGCAAGATAAAGTAAAAATTGTTACCTAAAGGGGTTGGTTCGTAGCCAACTACCCCGCCGTGAAGTTCAATTACCTTCTTGACAAAATGTAGCCCCCGCCCGCTACCTGGTTGATTACCTACGTTTTCACCCCGCCATCCCTCTTCAAAGACCTTTTCTGCCTCTTCTGGGGAAAGGTGAGGCCCGGTGCTAAAGACATTGAACTTGATCCCAGGCTTTCCAGGGCCGAAGAAATCTGGAATGATTTCCCGCCCAAAGGAGATGAACTTGACCCGTTCGCCGTGTTCGTTCACCACCTCACGGGTATACTTGAGGGCGTTACTAAACAGATTGGCATAGACCTGAGAGAGCAACCCTACGTCCACCGCCATGAGGAGTTCCTCATCAGGGACTCCTCCAAGCCGGTTGTCTATGGTGATACCAGCCTTTTCAAAACGTTTGCGATAGCGTTCCAATTGAGGTTCAATAACTTCTTTGGCAAAACGACAGAGACGTTTACGAAGGACAAAGCGCCCTTCCTGAAAGTGATCCCGCCGAAGGAGGCTCTCCAGAAAGAGACTGACCGTCTCGTAATGTTTCTCGATTTGTTGGTATTCTTCGAGTAATTCATAATGTAGATGTTTGATCCCCTCAGCTATTCGATCCGGTGAGAGGGAATCTTTTTTCTCTTCGATGGTCTTTTGAAACTCCATCAATAAGTCAATCTTCCGCTTAAGGCGTTTAAAAAGGATACGGTAATACATATTGGGAATGATGACATTGTGTTCTATATCAGCCACCAAGGCGTTAATAAACTTTAGGTGTTCTAAGCTATGGGCGAAGATCAATTTGACGTGCAGGTTATAGCCGATTCGGTTGGCAAATTTTTGAAAAAAGAGACATTCCCTTTGCTGTAAATTTTCAGCCGGAAAGACCTCTAAAATACCCAAGGTCTCCTCATCTTGGGGATGTTGAGGGAAAAGGGTGATTAGGCGGCGATTGCCTTTAAAAGGAAAAAACCAAGATCCGTCCTGTTTAATTGGGTCGTGAATAATCGAAAGCTCTGGATGAGGCCGCGGGGGCTTGACCAAGCCCTCTTCACTGGTGGCCACCAGGGTCATGTGCCCGCTCTCGGTACAGACATAAAGACGGGTGTCGAAATTCAGAAATTCCTTAGGGACAAAGACGCAGATACGATAGAAATTTTCTAGGGTTTCGTATTCCTGGGCCAGGTCAAAAAAGGCCCATAGAGCCCTTTCTTGTTCGCGGGTAAAATTGTATTGTTGGTATTGTTCCTTTTTGGTCCGAAGCCGTTCCAGTATAGGATCTAGCTTTTGGTTCATAGGAATTTCAGAAATTGAGTTTGTCATAAGATAATCTTAAATCGTGGCCAAGACCAGACCTGGCATTGACAGGGACCCTTATTCAGGGTATCAAAAGTATAAAACCGAAGGGGCCGTAGCTCAGTTGGGAGAGCGCGTGAATGGCATTCACGAGGTCGAGGGTTCGAGTCCCTCCGGCTCCACCAAACACTAAAAGATGGCCCGCCCAGAACTAGTGAAAAACATCAACCGCGAACAAAGACCGGCGACGCGTACGGCCTCGGAAAACGAGCTTATCCTAAAGACAACCAAAGAAATCGTGGTCAAATTTATTGAAATGGGGCGTTGTTCTCCGGCCTCCTTTGAAGAGGTCTTTAAAATGGTCTTCCTCACCATCAAGGACACCATGCAAAATTCCTGAGTGGTACCTTGAAAAACCTCACCCTTTCCAAAGTCTCTTTTTCTATAGATGATTTACAGTTATGTCTTGTCTTGGATGATAAAGGCCTAATATGGCACCTCAATTTTGGACCGGAACCAGCCCCTCATTTTCTAAAAAAACTCAGGAAAAGATGGCCTTCCTTCACGATAAGTGCTGTTCCTCCCCAAAAGGACCTGCCCCGTTTCAAACGACAAATTGAGGCCTTCCTTCGCGGCCAAAGCCGAAATCTAGATCTTCCTTTTTTCTTGATAGCTACAGAATTCGAGAAAAAGGTCCTTTATACCCTGTGTCAAATTCCCTATGGCGAGGTACGTACTTATGGGTGGTTGGCCCAAAAGATTGGCCACCCCAAGGCCTTCCGTGCCGTAGGACAGGCTTTGGCCACCAACCCCTTGCCCCTTATCTTTCCCTGTCATCGGATTGTCGCTAAACACGGGCTTGGTGGTTTCTCCGGTGGGTTGGCCTTAAAACGACATTTATTAAAAATTGAAGGCCTTTCTCTTTAAAGGCCTGACACTGACCTTGTCAAATATTTGACGATCAATCCCTTCTCATCCAGGCTTTTGACCCTTGTTTTCTGAATTTCCCTAGGGACTTCGGGGTTTTCTTGGCATCTACCTTGCAACCATGCCCTCTTCGAGGAGGAAATCATGGCGGATAAAAAGGAAAAAGAGGTTCAGGAAGGGAAAAAAGACGGGAAGAAAAAACTCCTCCTCTTTTTAATTATAGGTTTGGTCCTCCTTGGCGGCGTCGGTAGCGGGGCCTACTTCTTTCTTTTTGCCAAAAATAGCCCCCCTCCGGAAGAAGAGGCCCCGCCTGAGCCCCCTAAACCCCAAGTAGGGCCTTTTTTGCAGCTGGATCCTTTTATCGTTAATCTGGCTGATCCCACCGGGCGCCGTTATCTACGGGTCAAGATTACCCTAGAGTTTAGGGATGACCAGGCCTATCAACAGGCCAATGAACGCATTCCCCAAATTAACGACGCTATCATCATGGTGCTTTCTAGTAAAACGGTCGAAGAGGTCCTTTCTCCAGAGGGCAAATTGGAGCTACGCATGGAGCTTATCCGCAAGCTGAACGAACTCTTGGGCCCTAACGCCATACGAAACATCTATTTCACCCAGTTTGTAGTGCAGTAGCCATGGGAGAAATCCTTTCACAAGAAGAAATAGACGCCCTTTTAAGCGGTCTAGACGAAGGGACGGTTGACACCACCCCAGAAAAACCCCCGTATGCCGAAGAAGAGATCAAGCCCTTTGACTTCCGCAATTACACCATCGCCGCCCGTCTCAAGGTCCCAGGCTTAGAAGTCATTAACGATTACTTTGCCCGGGGATTCCGTGGGGCCCTTTCCTCTATGCTCCGGGAAGTGGTAGACATCGTGGCCTTACCAGTAAAGATGGAACGCTTCAAAGACTTTTTAAATCGTATTCCGGTGCCTACTTCGCTTCATCTCTTTCGCCTCGAGCCCCTGCGGGGCCAATGTCTCCTAAACCTTGAAAGTCGGCTGGTCTTTGCCTTTGTCGAACGTTTCCTCGGCGGTAGTGGTCGTCGGATGACCAAGGTCGAGGGGCGAGAATTCACCCCCATCGAGCAACGCCTAATCCGCCGGGTGGTAGACGTGGCCTTGGCTGAATTGGAAAAGGCCTGGCGGGGTATATATCCGGTCAAACCGCGATATATCAGAAGCGAAATTAATCCCCAATTTGCCCGCGTCCTCCAACCTGATGAAACCGTAGTGGTCTGTAGCTTTAATCTAGAACTTGAAGACCTACGCGGGGAACTCCTCCTCTGCTATGGCTTGGGGACACTCCAACCGGTAAAGGCCAAACTTTACTCCCCTTTCCAAACTGATGAAGACGCCGATCCTTATTGGCGTCAACAACTGGAAGAGGTGATCCGTTCGGTAGCGGTGGAATTGGTGGCTCCTTTGGGTTCCGCCACGGTCTCCGGCCGTGAGCTCTTGGATCTGGCTGTAGACGACATCATCGAGCTTGACACCCAAATAGATGAACCCCTGCCGGTTTATGTGGAAGGCGTAAAGAAGATTTTGGGTGAACTAGGGCTTTACCTAGGGCACAAGGCCCTCCGAGTCGTAGACCTTGTCAACGAGGGATGAGGATATGTCCGAGGAAATGAGGCAGGATCAGATCGACGAACTATTAGAGCAGACTTCTTCTGAG
>CAZKEG010000027.1:0-10617 GCA_964551715.1 uncultured Thermodesulfobacteriota bacterium | reverse complement strand
TTGGTGCTCCTGGTGGCGCTTTCCACCGCCGGAATCAATATGAATCAGGTTGCCCTTATTTTCGGGGCCTTGGGCGTGGGGATCGGTTTCGGTTTGCAGACCATCGCTAATAATTTTATTTCTGGCCTGATCATCCTCACGGAGAGGAGCCTCAAGGTGGGTGATCTGGTGGAACTGGAAGACGGGCCCCTGGGTGTGGTTAAACGCATCAATATCCGCCGTACCATCATTCAGACCTTTGATGGTCTGGACCTAATTGTCCCCAACGCGGAATTCATCTCTGGCCGGGTAGCTACCTGGACCTACGAAGATGACTGGCGTCGTCTGCGCATTCCTTTTGGCGTAGCTTACGGTTCGGATCCAGAAAAGGTAAAGGAGGTAGTCCTACAGACAGCTAGACGAGTTGAGATTACCGAAGAAGATGATCAACATCCGATACGCGTTTGGTTTAAGGGTTTTGGAGACAGCAGCCTAGATTTTGAGTTGGTGGTCTGGATCAGGCTCTATCACATGCGCCCGAAGACCAGTATGTTGAGCGACTACTATTATGCCCTATACAAGGCCTTAAACGAAGCCGGCATCGAGATTCCCTTCCCGCAGAGGGATCTACACCTGCGTTCGATTGCCCCCAAGGCCTTACAAGAGATCAAGAACCTTCGCCAGGAGGGAGAAAATGGATGAGATGCGGGTGGGGTTTGGTTACGATGTCCATCGCCTGGTAGAAGGTCGGCGGCTCATCCTTTGTGGGGTAGAGATCCCTTTTGAACGAGGTCTTTGGGGGCATTCAGACGCCGATGTGGCCCTTCACGCCCTGATCGATGCCTTGCTCGGGGCGGCGGGCCTCGGTGATATCGGTCAGCACTTCCCCGATACCGAGGAATGTTATCGCGGTATCTCAAGCCTCAAGCTCTTGGAAGAGACCCTGAGGAGGTTAAAAGAAGCCGGATTCTTAGTGGCCAATGTCGATCTCACCATTGTCGCCCAGCGCCCCAAGCTTTCCCCCCATATTCCAGAAATGCGCAGGAGATTGGCCGAGGTCTTGGCCTTGCCGGAAGAGGCGGTGAATATTAAGGCCAAGACCACCGAGGGCCTGGGATTTTGTGGCCGGGAAGAGGGTATGGCCGCCTATGCCGTGGCCTTGGTCTACAGGCGCTAGGAGGAGGGTATGGCCGGAAATATCTTTGAGATTCCGTTTGAAGAGATCTTGGCTGAGTCCGTAAGGACCCACGGGCATTTGTGTGCCGGTCAGGTGCTTGGCGTGCGGCTAGCCCTTTTGGGCTTGCGCCTGATTGGCATCAAGGACCCCCGCGGTGAGGATCGGAAGAAGTTCCTGGTCTACGTGGAGATCGACCGTTGTGCCACCGATGCCATTCAATCCGTCACCGGGGCGAGTCTTGGTAAGAGATCACTAAAGTTTGTGGACTACGGGATCATGGCCGCTACTTTCGTCAACCTTGAGTCCGGTAAGGCCTATCGCGTCATCGCACGCGAGGAGGCCCGGGAGCTTTCCAAGCGTTATTTCCCAGAGATCCCAGACAAATATCGTCGTCAGCTTGAGGCCTATCGGGTCATGCCAGACGAAGAACTCTTTGAGGTCCAAGAAGTCGAGGTCCGGGTGCCGGAGTTCGATCTCCCTGGTCGTCCCAAAAGGAGGGTCCAATGCGAACGCTGTGGGGCCTGGGTCCAGGATGGACGAGAGGTGACCCAAAACGGTCAAATCCTATGCCGCGCTTGCGCCTTCGGTGGTTATTTCCGCGTCCTTCGCCTGGCGAACGAGCTCTTGAAGCCTGATCAACAGGGCTAGCATGGCCAACTCCCGATTTATATTTCGTTCCAAGGAGCGAATGGTCTCTTCCACCAGAGACATGGCTGGCAGGACCACGGACTGGGGAATCATGGGCGGGAAACTCTGAGGGTATTCCTCAAGGCCAAGCCCTGCGCGAAGGCTTTGTCTGAGCCAGACCAAGGTCAATTCCAGGAAAAAGACCAAATTGTCTTTTAATCCGGCTAAGACCTCGGCCAAGACGAGGAGCCGAGCCGGATCTTTGCTCTCCACAGCAATGGCCAGACGGGAAAGTTCCTCTAAAAAGCCCCGTTCTGCCAACCGCAGGGCCCGGCCAAGGCTGCCTTCGGCCAAAATGGCCAACCCTTCGGCCTCTTCGGGAGATTTTTCAAAGCGCTCGACCAAGACCTGAGAGATGAGCTGTGCTGGCAAAGGTCGAAAACGAATGACCTGTGAACGTGAGACGATGGTAGGAAGGAGGACGTCGGTGGAGACAGCCAGCAGGACAAACAGGGTATAAGGGGGTGGTTCTTCTAAGGATTTGAGCAGGGCGTTGGCTGCCTCCCGCGTCAGGGCCTCGGCCTGGGGAATGAGGATGAGCCTCCTTTCCGCCTCTAAAGGGACAAACCGAAGTTTGGCCTCAAGGGCCCTAATTTGTTCGATCTTCAAGCTTTTCCCCTGGGGTTCGAGATACTCGACATCTGGATGGACGCCGCGGATAAACTTCCGACAACCAGGGCACTGTCCGCAGCCAAGGCCTTCTTTGCAGACCAGTTTAAAGAACAGGGCCTTGGCTATGGTTTCTTTGCCGACCCCCTCAGGACCGACAAAGAGATAGACCTGGGGGAGACGTCCGCGGCGTAAGGCCTCCTCAAAGATCCGGATGGCCTGGCTCTGACCAACGATCTCTTCAAACCTTAAAGGTCGCTCTGACACAGGGGATCCCTAAAGGTCTGGCAAGATTCCTCCCAAATCTTGGCCCCTACTCTGGAGAGCTTTTCGGTCAAGGCCTCGTAACCCCTTTTGAGATGCGAAAGACCAGCGATCTCCGTCACCCCGTCTGCTCCAAGGGCGGCCAAGACCAAAGAGGCACTGGCCCGCAGGTCCGTGGCCTTTACCGGAGCGGCCTGCAATTTTCTGACCCCGTTAACCACCGCCACTCGACCTTCTACCACGATGTTGGCCCCCATACGTCTTAGTTCATCCACGTGATGGAATCGATTTTCAAACACTGTCTCCACGATGACCGAGGTCCCTTTGGCCTTGGCCAACAAGGCCATGATCTGGGCCTGGAGATCGGTGGGGAAGCCAGGATAAGGGGCGGTGCGTACCTCAACCGGCCTTAGAGGAGAACGCCCTTTCTTGCTGCGAATGCCCTTTTTAGAAATGTCGATCTGGAGCCCGGCCTCTCTCAGTTTGGCGATTACTGTCTCTAGGTGATGGGGATCAGCCCCCTTGATCACCACTTCTCCACCGGCCAGGGCTGGGGCCATAAGGTAAGTACCGGCCTCGATCCGGTCGGGGATAATGTTTACCTCCACCGGAGAGAGTTCCTTGACTCCTTCGATGACGATGGTCTCGGTGCCAAGGCCTGAAATTTTGGCCCCCATTTGGTTTAACATCATCCCCAAGGCCACCACTTCTGGCTCCCTGGCGGCGTTATGGATTACCGTCTTGCCCTTGGCCAAAGTGGCGGCCATCATCAGGTTTTCCGTGGCGGTGACCGAGGGGAAGTCAAAGATGATCTCTGTCCCGCGGAGCCCTCTTGGGGCGCGCATATTGATGTAGCCATGCTCAAGTTCCCACCTGGCCCCCAAGGCCTCAAGCCCCTTTATATGGAAATCCACCGGGCGTTTGCCGATCTTACAACCACCAGGAAGCGCCACCCGAGCCTTACCAAGCCTAGCTACCAAAGGACCCAAGACCAGGATCGAGGCCCGCATTCGGGTGACCAATTCATAAGAGGCCTCAGCCCTTTCCAAATGGGTGGTGTCTACGGTGAGGATGTCCTGAAAGCTATCGTAATGGGCCCCTAGACGGGAAAGGAGTTCTAACATGGTGGAAATGTCCAGGAGCCAGGGGATATTTCTGAAAAAGAATTCTCCGCCGACCAGGATGGTGGCTGCCAGGGCCGGAAGGGCCGCGTTTTTGGCCCCGCTTATTTGGATCTCTCCGGAGAGTTTGTGCCCTCCTTCGATAAAGAGACAGGTATCCCTTTGGTGTGGCATCTCAATCACCCAAAGATATTTTTTTGGCGAAACTCTTCTTAAGACAAAGAAAAAGATTACGCAAGAGGTATTTTTACTTCCTGGCTACAAGCACCCGTTTAAACCCTAAAAAATCGCGTTTAAAAGAGATACGATAACCCAACCCTTCGGCCATGGAGGCGACCAAACTAGCCTGATTATAACCGATTTCAAGGAAGACATATCCCCCGGGGCGCAGGTAATCAGGGGCTTGTTCTAAGGTACGTCGGATAAAGGCCAGACCGTGTTCTTCGGCCAATAAGGCCTCTTTTGGTTCATGGTCTCTGACTTCCGAAGGGAGTTCAGGCCATTCCTCCGGAGCGATGTAAGGCGGGTTGCTCACGATGGCCTCAAAAAAAGGCCCCTTTCTAAGGGGGTTAAGCCAGTCTCCCTGGATAAAAAAGACTTTTTCTTCTAAGTTCCAATATTTGCGATTTTTACAAGCTACTTTTAAGGCCGCCGAACTCGATTCCACTCCAAAGACGCAGAAATCTGGACATTCTAGGGCAAGGGTAAGGGAGATGACCCCTGAGCCCACTCCTAACTCACAAAGACGAGCCGGGCGGCAGGGCAAGGTTTCAAGCACGGCCTCGACCAGGATCTCCGTCTCTGGACGAGGGATTAAGACTCCGGGGGAGATGAAGAATCGATGACCAAAGAATTCTACTTCTCCCAAAAGATAGGCCAGAGGTATACCCTTTAGACGACCCTCAAGGATTTTCTGAAAGCGTCTTACAATATCTTTGGGGAGTTCTTCTTCGTAAAAATAGACCCTTAGAGGGGGTATTTTTAAGAGATGGGCCAGGATCAAACGAATCTCGTTTTCTGCCTCTTCTTTTTTTAGGCCCCTCTCTTGAAGAAGGGAAATATTCCTTTGTAAAAGGGAATAGATCTTCACGTCTTAAAGGGTACCCAAGCCCAAAGGGTCGGCAAGGACTTTTCTAGTCGAGATTTTTTGATATAGTCCGGACAAAAGCGGAAGATTTTGTGCAAAAGGGAGCAAAATTGTGGAAAAAAAGATAAAAAGTATCCTTATTGCCAATCGAGGAGTTCCTGCCGTCCGTATTATGGACACCTGCCGAGACCGGCGAATCTGGACCATCGCCGTGTACAGCAGCCCGGATCGGCTGGCCTATCACGTGCGTTTGGCGGACTCGGCTATCTACATTGGTGAGGCCCCGCCGCTTGAATCTTATCTCAACATGGAAAAGATCATCGGTGCGGCCCTAAAGGCCGGGGCCGATGCCATCCACCCGGGCTGGGGTTTTTTGGCGGAAAATGCCGACTTTGCCGAGATGGTCATGGACGCCGGTCTGATCTGGATTGGTCCCCCACCAAAGGTCATCCGGGCCATGGGTGATAAGGTGGAAGCCAAGAGATTGGCCAAGAAGGCCAATGTACCCACCATCCCTGGGCTTGATGACGTCAAAGATATCGAGCAGGTCAAACGCTGGATCAAAGAAGAAAACATTACTTTTCCGATCATGCTGAAAGCCGCGCGGGGAGGCGGGGGCAAGGGCATGGTCAAGGTAGAATCTGAGGAGGAACTCCCGGTGGCCTTTTCTAAGGCCAAATCCGAGGCCATGAAGGCCTTTGGTGACGATCGTCTTTTGGTGGAAAAATACATAAGTAAAGGACGCCATATAGAAGTCCAGGTTGTTGGAGACAAGCATGGCAAGGTAGTTCATCTGTTTGAGCGTGAATGCACCCTCCAGCGCCGTAACCAGAAGATCATCGAAGAGGCCCCTTCGCCTTCTATTGATGAAGATCTGCAGGAGGAGATCTGTTACACCGCCGTCCGCCTTATGCGGGAGATCGGTTATACCTCTGCCGGCACGGTAGAGTTTATCTTTGATTCCTTCACCAACAAGTTTTATTTCCTGGAGGTTAATACCCGGCTTCAGGTGGAACACGGTGTTACCGAGCTCATCACCGGTCTTGACCTGGTCTCCCTCATGATCGATGTCGCCGAAGGGAAACGTCTGCCGATTCGTCAGTCAGAGATCAAGACCAACCGTTGGGCCCTAGAGGTCCGGGTCAATGCTGAAGACCCCATTACCTTTAATCCTTCTTTCGGTACGATTACCAGGCTCCAGCTCCCCCAGGGACCGGCGGTGCGGATCACACAGGGAGTCTACGAAGGGGCAGAAGTGCCGCCTTATTACGATTCGCTTCTCATGCTCCTCATGACCACTGGGCCCACCCGTGAGGGGGCTATTCGGACCATGGACCGCGTGCTGGGGCGTGATTTACGGATCGAAGGGGTCAAGACTATAGCCCCCTTGCTCTTAAGCATCATCCGTCATCCCCGGTTTCAGGCCGGACGTTTTTCCACCACCTTTATCGAAGAACATATGGATGAATTGGTGGCCATGTTTGAAGAGAAGAACACCGAAGACGAGGCCCTCAAGATCGCCAAGTATGTAGCCAGGATCTCGGCCCTCGGACCGCAAGATTGGATGTAAAGGTGGGAGCCATGATCAACATCGTCAGACCAGGTATGAGCCCAAGAGAGATCGTCAAGGCCTTACGCGACCTAGACGGGGTGATGTTTACCTCCACCGGGATGCGCGATGCGGGTCAATCTGATTACAAGAATCGTCACCGCATCCATGATCTGGCCACCTTGGCCCCTTATTACGAAAAGATGGGGCTTTTCAGTACCGAATGCCACGGCGGGGCCAGGTGGCACGTGGGGATCATGAACCGTCGGGAAAGCCCCTTTGAGGAGATCCGCATTTTGCGCGAGCGGATGCCGAGCGTGCTCTTGCAAACCCTTATCCGCGAGACCAATCTCTGGGGGTATCGGCCTTACCCTAAAAACGTCATTGAATACGTGGTCTCCCGGGTGGATATCGATGTCTGGCGGTGTTTTTCCTTTTTAAACGATATTCGTAATATGCGCACTGTGGCGGAAATCGTGATGAAACGGGGCCGTCTCTTTCAACCGGCCTTTTCCTTCACCCAAGCCGAATGGACGACTAATGAATACTATCTTTCGGTGGTGGACGAGATCATCGCCCTCTGCGGAGGAACGGATGAGATCATCCTTTGCATCAAGGACATGGCTGGTGTGGGGAGCCCGGAGCGGATCAGGAGCCTGGTCGATGCCATCAAGCAGAAGTACCCAGATTTAGTCATTCAGTATCACCGCCACACCACCGATGGCCTGGCGCTTCCGGCCCTTTTGGCCGCGGCTCAGGCCGGGGCCAAAATCCTCGATGTCGAAGAGGATTCTCTCACCCGTTTTTACGGCCAGCCGCCTATCCTGGCGGTCCATGCCTATCTGGAGGAAGCCGGCATCAAGGTCCATCTAAATCGCCAAGCGGCGGAAGAGGCCGTCCAAAAGGTACGAGAGTGGATCAATCATTATCACTGGGCGGAATCACCTTTTAAGGGCTTTGACCACAACGTTACCAAACATCGAATGCCAGGCGGGGCCTTTCCCAGCTCCTTTGAACAGGCTGAAAAAGGCGGCTTTTTGCACCTGATGCCCCAGATCCTGCGGGTCATGTCCCTTTACAATCGTATCGTCAAGTATTTCGACGTCACCCCGGGCTCCCAAATTACTTGGGTGACCTGCTGCGGCATTGTTAACAAATACGCCAAAGAAAAAGGCGAGGCCGGGGTCCAGCACGTTATCAAATTATTGACCAAATTCGTCGAAGAAATGGATCAAGACTTTGATCGCATGGAACCCCACGAGCAAGAGGAATTGCTCCTCCTCTTTCGTAATGCCCCAGGGGATTTTAAGAACCTCCTCCTTGGTAAATACGGGCGTCTGCCCATGGGCTGGCCGGCGGAATGGGTCTATCGCAGCACCTTCGGGGATGAATGGGAGGAGAAGATCAAGGAACGCACCGATCTTTCACCGCTAGAGACGGTCAAGGAGGACGACTTAGATAAACTGCGTCAGGAACTCAAGGAACAAATAGGCCGCGACCCAACAGAAGAGGAATTTATCCTCTATCTCATGCACCCTAAAGACGCTGTAGAGTTCATTAAGTTTCGGGAAGAATTTGGTCTGGCGCCCTTGGTCTTACCCACCAACGTCTGGCGGGAGGGGCTTAAAAAGCCCGGGGACAAGGTTGATTTTGAACTCGACGGCAAGCCCTACACTATCGAGCTGGTCTCCGTAGGTACAGAACACGAGGGCGTGGTCCATGTGGTCATGAAGGTCAATAACAAGACCAGGGTCTACACGGTAGAGACTCCTCGGGTGAAGAGGAAGGAAGTGCGCAAGGCCCAAGGCCCGAATCAGATCGGGGCCCCGATTACCGGGACGGTTTGGCGCATCGGTAACCCCGAAAGAGGAACCCTTAAAGTGGGTGATATTGTGCACAAGGGTGAAGAGATTGCCAACCTTGAGGCCATGAAGATGGAAAACGCCATCGTGGCCCCGTTTGATGCCCAGATCGTGGCTATCCACGTCAAACTCAACGAGACAGTGGAGGAAGGGCAACTCCTTTTTGAACTTAAGCCCTTGGAGTAGAAATAAACCCCAATAAAAGGTTTTTGCCCCACCAACTCTATCAGGAAAGGACTGTTTTGGCCTGAGACAAAAACGTGGCAGTTTCTCTTGGGCCGTGGTAAAAAGGCGGCAATAAGAGTTCAGGAGCAAGCCATGAAGGTCTTGATTATGCTTGAAGACGGGACCTATTTTTGGGGTCGTTCTTTTACCGGCCCTGGAGAGGCCTTTGGCGAGATCGTCTTTAACACGGCCATGACTGGCTATCAGGAGATCCTTACCGATCCCTCCTATCGCGGACAGATCGTGACTATGACCTATCCCTTGATTGGAAATTACGGCGTTAACGACGAAGACAACGAGAGCCTTAACATCCATGTTGAGGCCTTTGTTGTGCGGGAATATCAGCCCTTTTACAGTAACTGGCGGGCCAAGCGCTCTCTGGGAGAGTGGCTGAAACAAAACGGCATCCTGGGTATCGAACAGGTAGACACTCGGGCCCTTACCCGCCACATCCGGGTGCAAGGGGCCATGAAGGCTGGTATTTCTACCGAAGACTTAAATCCCAAGTCGCTTCTTGAGCGAGTGAAGGCCTCTCCGGGCCTTGTCGGGCGTGATCTGGTCAAGGAGGTCACCTGTAAAGAACCCTATCGCTGGGTGGGTGGCGAGATCCGGGAAGAATTTCCGTTTGATCCCAACGGCGGTCCGAAGGTGGTGGTTATTGACTGCGGGCTTAAGTTCAATCAGCTCCGAATCATGGAGGGGAAGGGTTGCCAACTCTTGGTTGTTCCAGCTCATACTCCGGCGGAAAAGATCCTGGCCTATGATCCTGATGGGGTCTTTTTCTCCAATGGTCCTGGGGATCCTGCGGCTGTGCCCTATGTGGTGGAGACGGCCAAGGCTATTCTTGGGAAGAGACCGGTCTTTGGCATCTGTCTAGGACACCAGATGCTTGGTCAGGCCTTTGGGGCCTCGACTTATAAGCTCAAGTTCGGTCACCGTGGGGCCAACCAACCGGTAAAGGATCTGGCCACCGGGCGTATCGAGATAACCTCCCAGAATCACGGTTTTTGCGTTAGGCAAGAGGAACTACCCAAGGAGGTAGAGGTCACGCATATCAACTTAAACGACGGTACCTTGGAAGGCATTAGGCACCGGGAGATCCCGGCCTTTTCCGTACAATACCATCCGGAAAACGCCCCAGGCCCCCATGACGCCGTCTATTTGTTTGATCGTTTTTTAGAGATGATCAACTCCTGGCGTGAAGGCCATTAGGAGGAGGAATGAACCGGGAACGGATAGCGGTCATCGTTGTTTTTTTACTACTTACCGGCTTGATGGCCGCCTTGGTCTATCTCTTTAACCTCAAACAGGTACTTCCTGTGTGGGCCTTGGCCACTATGGTGGCTGCCCCGCCTGTCCTTGGTTTGATCCTTGTCTTCTTGGTAGGAAGGGAAAGGAGGGTGGAGCTGCCTGTTGCTCCGCCGTCTGAAAGGCCTCGAGAAGAACCCAAGGTCGAAGAAAAGCCGGTAGAGCCCCTTCGGCCAGAGGAAGGTCCTCCGCCTGAGGCCTACGTGGCGGCCTTGGTCTCTGTCCTCCAGCGGGAAGGGCGTCTTTTAGATTTTCTCCATGAAGATCTAGATGCCTATGACGATGCCCAAATTGGAGCCGCGGTACGTACTATTCACCGCGGTCTACGAAATGCCCTTTTGGACTTGGTAGAGCTTGCCCCGGTGATCGAGGCCAAGGAGGGGGCAGAAGTGGTGGTGGAGGAAGGGTTTGATCCAAAGGAGATCAGGCTGGTGGGAAAGGTCCGAGGTAAACCCCCTTTTCGGGGGATACTCCGCCATCGAGGTTGGCGATTAGTTGGCTTTAGGTTGCCCAAACCCAAGAAAGATGATGTCCTCGCTCCGGCAGAGGTGGAAATTCCCTAAGGGGATTTGGTGGATAAGAGGTGTATGGCGATGGAAATTCTCAAGAGCAGTGATCTACCTCGAAAATTTGAACATCCCGTGGCGACCATCGGTAATTTCGATGGCGTTCACCTGGGGCACCAAGCGCTCTTTCGAGAGACGGTGAAGAGGGCTAGAGAAGCCTATGGTCAATCCATAGCCATTACT
>CAZKEG010000026.1:0-10626 GCA_964551715.1 uncultured Thermodesulfobacteriota bacterium | reverse complement strand
AAAATCTCCTTGTTAGAGACGAGCAACTTTGGCTTTTCTAAGAGTCTAATTCGGGTATATTCCTCCTTACTAGGAAACCCAAAATGAAACGCCTTTTTTTGGAAGCCTCGTTAGAAAAACACCCTTATACCCACGAAATTCTCGAAAGACTAAAAGGGGCCTCAATAGAAATTTTGCCCCCTGGGGAAAAACCGCAGCCACCCTTGGCCCCCTTGGCAAAGGTAATGAACTGGGGAAAGGAGACCTTGTTTTTGACCAAATTCCCGGGACGATTCTTCAGACCCTGCCCAGGGACCAAGGCCTATCTGTGTTGCGGTTATCGAATCTTTCATATCGGCCTGGGCTGTCCCCTAAACTGCACCTACTGCATCTTACAGGCCTATTTGAATGAACCCTGGTTGGCCTTCTTCGTAAACGTCCTTGAGGAAGGCTTTCCCGAATTGGAAGAGATCTTAAACTCCCTTCGGCCTGGTCAGGTCCTGAGGATAGGGACAGGCGAATTTACCGATAGCCTGGCCCTTGACCCTATCACCGATCTCAATCGCAGATTGGTCAAACTCTTTGCCAGGCAAGATCAGGCCGTCTTAGAACTGAAGACCAAGACCATCCACATCGAGCCTTTGAAAGGGCTTCCTCATCGGCGGCGGACGATCCTTTCCTGGTCCCTAAATACAGAGAAAATCGCCCTTTCCGAAGAATTAGGCGCCCCTACCATAGAGGAACGTTTGAAGGCGGCCCAAAAGGTCTCTTCCTGGGGTTACCCGGTGGGATTTCATTTTGACCCTATCATCTATTATCCTGGCTGTGAGGAGGAATATAGACAAATAATAGAGCGCATCTTTGAGTTCGTTGAGGCGGAAAACATCGTCTGGATCAGCCTAGGGACCTTGCGTTACATGCCGGTTCTAAAGGAGATTGCCCTCTCTCGGTTCCCAAAGACCAAGATCTATAGCGAGGAATTTATCACCGGCCTTGACGGTAAGAAACGCTACTTCAGGAGCTTACGGGTAGAACTTTATCGCACTTTATATCGAACTATTAGGGAACATTCTTCTAAAGTATGCGTCTATCTGTGCATGGAAAGCCCGGAGGTATGGCAGGAGGCCTTTGGCTTTGTCCCCGGAGATTACGGAGGACTTCCTCGGCTCCTTGATCAAGCGGCCATTCGGGTCTGCGGCCTCCGGGACTAGATTGTGTCGCTCAAGAATTGTGTTTAAATGCAGACAGTGAGATAAGACCGTTTTCTGATGAAAAGGATCTTTTTATTCCTATTTTTGTTTGTCTTTGCCGCTTGTAGCTCTTCTCCCCAAATCTCTAAGAAAAAATGCACTGACTGCCATCAGTTCCGCCTTGATTCAAATCATCAATTTGCTTGTTCTCGATGCCACCAGGGCCACAGCCCAGCCATAGATAAAGAAAAGGCCCATCAAGGTCTGATTGCCTCCCCGGCTTCACCACAACACATGGAAGAAATCTGTGGCCCGTGTCATCCTAAAGAAGTTAGGCGACTCAAGAGATCCCTCCACTTTACTTTGGCTGGAGAGGTCAATTTAGTCCGAGGGATATTCGGGCTTTCGCCGGTAAAGACAGCCTTGAACCTTCCGGCACCCTCAAAGATCACCACCCTGGACGACCTAGTCTCGGATCTCCTGCGCCGACGGTGCCTTCGATGTCATCTCTTTTACCAAGGGGATGACTACGCCGAGACTCGCCGGGGTAAGGGGTGTGCGGCCTGCCATTTACTCTTTGCCCAAGGCCGCCTCCAGAGACACGAGTTTTTAAAGACCCCTCCCGACCGCCTGTGCCTCCATTGCCACTACGGAAACCGCGTGGGTTGGGATTATTACGGAATGTTTGAACACGACTACCCTTATCAATTTCGAAGCCCCTTGATTCAGGGCAAACTGCCACCAAGACCTTGGGGCATCGAGTTCCACGAACTTACCCCGGATGTGCACCTCAAACACGGGATGAGTTGCCTGGCCTGCCACCACCAGGAAGAAATTATGGGCGACGGGCATGATTATGCCACCCAAAGCCAGGCGGTAAAGGTCCGCTGTCTGGACTGCCATCAAGTAAAAGACCAACCCTCCCCCTACCATCACCCCAAGGTCCTTTCCCAGGCTAGATGCAGTGCCTGCCACGCCCTTTGGAGCTTTCAGGATCAAGGGTGGCACCTAATCCTTACCAAAGATCCTGATTGGGACGAATGGTCGGAATTTATGGTTCAAGGCCCTTCGGAGATAGAAAAGTTGATTATCTCCTATCTTACCACCGGGCAGGCCCAGGCCCGAATGACAGACAAGTTTACCGGAATCAGTCGCCCGGGAGTGTGGTTCTTGGCCTTTGGCTGGCGACAGTTTGAAAAAGTACCCCTTGGGCTCGACCGAAAAGGACGACTTGCCGTGGTAAGACCCATCCTTGATCTCCATCTCTCTTATGTAAACGCCGAAGACGACGTTATCTTTGATAACTTTTATCCAGCACAGCTCCAAAAAGCCCCTCAGAAGGCCTATGTAGCCTATGGACCTCATACCATCGGGCCTGGAGATACCTTTCGGGCACAGGAAGTGCTGAAGCGGCTAGGTCTCTTTCACCAATTTTTTGGTGTTCGCCGAAAATGAAGACCATCTCCCTCAGGCCCCAAGGGGTAAAAAAGATCCTTTCTGGCCGCCTTTGGCTGGAAAAAAGGGACTTGACAGAAACAGCTGGATTAGAACCAGGAGCATTGGCCCGCCTGGTGACCAAAGAGGGCCAGTTTGCGGCCCTGGCTTATGTCAATCCGAAGAGCAAGATCATTGCCCGGATCTTTTCCAGAAAAGAGGAAAGACCAGATAGAAATTTCTTCTTACAGAGATTCAAAACCGCCTTAAAACATCGGCAGGCGGTCTACCCCAATGAGAAGTGTTTTCGTCTGATCCACGGTGAGGGGGATCTGCTCCCTGGACTCACTATTGATGTGTATGAAAAGGTCTGCGTCGTTCAGCTTTCCACCGCTGGGATGGAAGGCCTTAAAGAAGAAATTTTTAGGGCCCTAAGAGACCTTTTAGAGCCCCAGGCTATAGTGCTCAAAAACGACCTTCCAGCCCGTAGAGAAGAAGGGCTTCCCCTTTACGTGGATTTAGAAGGCAGGCTTGAGCCCCCGATCAAGGTCATGATCGATGGCCTCTTTTATCTGATCGATCCCCTTTCCGGGCAGAAGACCGGTTTCTTCTTGGATCAACGTGAGAACAGGCGGCGCTTGGCCCGATATGTCTCAGGCAAGGTTGTTCTGGATCTCTATTGCTATACCGGGGCCTTTGCCCTCACCGCGGCCATGGCCGGGGCCAAAAAGGTCCTCGCCGTTGATCGGTCGGAAAGTGCCTTAGCCCTGGCCCAGGAAAACGCCAAACTCAATGGACTAAAAGAAAAGATAGTCTTCCTCCAGGACGAAGCAGAAAAATTCTTGTCTTATGCTCCTGAAGCAGAGGTGCTCATCCTCGATCCCCCGGCCTTTATCAAACACCACCGGCATTTTCGCGCTGGTTATAATCGCTATTTTTCGATAAATCGCTTGGCCATGGCCAAGTTAAAGCCCGAAGGAATCCTTTTTTCTTCATCCTGTTCCCAATTTTTGAGTTTAAACGACTTAAAAATTATTTTGCAACGGACAACGGATGAATATCAACGTTATGCCCAAATACTAGAGTATGGTATTCAAGCTTTAGATCACCCCACCTTATTAACGATGCCGGAGACGATGTATTTGAAAGCGCTGTTTATACGGGTCTTTTGAGATGTCCACCGTACTGGAACTGGATGTGGTCATTGTTGGCGGGGGCAAGGGATGTCACGCCATCCTCCAACTCTTTGAGGAATATGAGCCAAAGAACGTAAAGCTAAACATCCTGGGGGTGGCTGATATCAATCCCGAAGCCCCTGGGCTCAGATATGCCAAACAAAAAGGAATTTACGTCGTCGACGATTTCCGAAAACTTTTTGAAAAATTCCCTCACCTTGACCTCATCATCGAGCTCACCGGCCTAGACGAAGTCTTAGAGGAGATCTTCGAGTACAAACCCAAAAAGGCCAAGGTAATCGACCACGTAGGGGCCAGGCTCTTTTGGGAGATCATCGTCCTCTTCAGGGAAAAAAGCTTTTATGAACACAAACTCGCCCACATCGAATCTCTGAACGTGACCATGGAATTGGTCTGTCACCTGGCCCATGAACTGAGGAACCCTTTGACCATCCTCGGGGGCCTCATCCGACGCATGGCCAAATATCCCAACCTGCCTAAGGAGCTTGAAGAGCACGTCCGCATCATCTGCGATCAGGTAGACCGCGTGGAAGAGGTGATGAAGGAACTAACCCGGGTGACCAAGCCGCTCAAATTGAAATTTGTCTCCACTAGTCTCAACGAGTTGATCAAAGAAGTCTGCCAGAGCTTTAAGGCCCACCTACCACCTAATATCAAGCTAGAAGTACGCTTGGATCCGGATATTCCGGATATCTACATTGACCCAAACCTCCTACGGGAAGCCCTTTGGCAATTGTTGAAAAACGCCTACGAGGCAGTTCAAGGTAAGGAAGACGGCTATATCATCGTGGAGACCAGGCTCTGTTATGACAGCTTGGCCATTGTGGTCATCGACAACGGTGTAGGCATGACCAAAGAGGTCTTGGAAAAGGCCACTTTGCCCTTTTTCACCACCAAACCCAGGGCCTCTGGGCTCGGACTTTATCTAGTGCAGAAGATCACCACCGCCCACGGCGGAAAACTCTTCATCCACAGTGAACCAGACCACGGCACGGTGGTGGCCATGGAACTGCCAGTGCGTTTCGTCGAACTAGTCGTCCCACCGGTGTAATGAGGGCCTTTCTCAAAAAGGCGGGATCTGGTCCCGCCCTCTTGGCTGATTATTTGATAATCCCGGCAATATAGTCTTGGACCGCCATATCCGACTTGATCTTTTCCGGGATACCAACCACCCGCACCCCCATGCGATCGAGCTGGTTCTGGAGTTCTTCAGAGAGCTTAGGGGTGAGGAGGTGAGTGACCACTTGTTCCTTAAGCCAGAGATCCAGGGGGGTATCCTCTGGACGTTTGATCACGTCCTTGACCAGGATTTGCCCTTTTTCTATGTCATAGATGGCGAACATAGGGGCTGAATCCGCCTCTGGAGAGACCGTGGGGCCATCGACTGGGATGGCCAAGCGCATATAACGCCCTTCTTTCACGTCTCGGTAGAGTTCTTCTGTCGCCGCCACCACGTTACGGACGATTTCTTCAAAGGCCTCGGCGGTCTTTGATTCCGGATAAGCAGCAATCATCGGTTTACCAGCATCACCGGCAAAGACTACTCGCGGATCAACCGGGATACGCCCTAGGAAACGGATACCCAGTTCCTCAGCCAGGCGCTCACCGCCACCCCGCTTGAAAAGGTCCACCTCTTTGCCACAGTGCGGGCAGATAAAGCCGCTCATATTTTCCACCAGACCCAAGATGCGCATCTTGACCTTTTTACAAAAGTTATAGGACTTTTTGACGTCAATGAGGGAGACCTCTTGCGGGGTGGTAACCAGCAAGGCATAGGCATCGGGAATGGTCTGGGCCACGGTAAGGGGTTCGTCACCGGTGCCTGGAGGGGCGTCGATGATGAGATAATCAAGTTTTCCCCAATCTATATCAGCGATAAACTGACGTATGGCCGAAATCTTGAGGGGGCCACGCCAAATGATGGCCGAGTCTTCACTGGGCAATAGGGGTTCGATCGAAAGGAACTTCAAATTAGGGGAGTAACCGATGGCCCCGATCCTTCCGTCAGGGCGCCGTGGTAGACGCCCCCGCCGAAGACCGAGCATCTTCGGGACGTTTGGCCCGTGGAGATCGACGTCTAAAAGACCGACCATAAAGTCCTGTAGGGAAAGGCCTATAGCCAGATTTACCGCCACCGAACTCTTGCCCACGCCGCCTTTGCCAGACATGACCATGATCTTGTGTCGAATCTTCTGGAGCTGTTCCTGGAGGCGACGGTCCTGATGTTCTAGGACAACGCTTTTTTCTTGTTGATCCAATCCCGCTGTCTGTTCCGCCATCTCTAACCCTCCTTAGATTTTCGGGCTACACGTTACCAAGGAGATAGGCAAGCGGCAAGTGGTATTGAGACTCAAATATAATAAACCTCAAAAAAATACCCCCGGCTTTCCAGCCTCAAAGACTGCGGTTTTAATAAATAAAAATTAATATTATTGATATACTTCAAGATGCCTGTTTTCCAGCGTCATCATTTCTCGCGTCTCATTTCCCTGGCGGAAAAGGGCCGTATCGCTCCGCTCTATCTCTTTCAAGGTGACCTTGGTGTAGCCAGGGAGTTGATTCGTAAACTAACCAAGGTCTTAGAGTCCCAAGGGGCCTTGATCGAAGAATACGACCTGGCTGAAGACGATCTTCAGAAGGTCAAACTAAGCCTTATCTCTCCGGCCCTCCTTGGACGAAAAGTAGTGGTCGCCGGTGCTCCTCAGGAAAAATTGGCCGAAGAGGTCTCCCGAGAAATAGTGGCCCTCCTTGAGGCCGGAAAACAAACTCAAACCTTGATCCTCTCTGTAGAAGAGATAGAAGCGGATCACCCCTTTTATCGCTACGCCGAAAGACAAGGGGTAGTCGTTCCCCTTAAGAAGGTCCGTAAGCCCAAGGATTTAGTCCAGTACGAACTACCGGATTTATTGGCGGAATTGGGCAAAAAGATGGACCGCCTGACCGCTGAACTCCTCCTTGAAATGGTCGGAGACGACCCAGCAGCCCTGCGTCAAGAGGTAGAAAAACTGGCCTTATACGTGGGAGAGGCCCCGGTCATTACCAAGGAAGACGTGCTTACCTTGGTCTCCGCTAGGCCGGAACAGGCCCCTTACACCTTGATCGAAGCCCTGTTTACCCATGGGCCGGATCAGGCCCTGAAGCTCCTCCGAGATTTGGTCGAACAAGGGATACCCCATTTGGTCCTGATCGCCACTCTGGCCACCTTTTTCAAACGCCTTTGGCTCCTTAAGTACATGATCTCTCAGGACGAATCCCTTCGTTTGGCCAGAGATTATCAGGCCTTTCGCCAGGGACTGGAGACCGCCAAAAAGACCCTTTGGGGAGAGAGACCACCTCGGATAATTGCCAATCTTCACCCCTATGCCCTCTTTCGTCTGAAACGTTATGCCGAGTCCTTGTCCGAGGAGAAAATTAAGGACTTACTCCTTGAGCTGGCCTCAATGGATGAAGCCCTAAAGAGCCGGCCTGTCTCTCCGGAAGACCTATTTTACGCCTTCTTTCTCAAGGCCAGGGGGATAAATTTCAAAAAGGCCCATGGATTTAGCGGACTTTTAGGCGGTTAAGGACCCATTTCGTCCCTTCGCTTATCGGTAAAAGCAGGAGCCCCAAACCGATAAGCAACAACCATTCGCTCAAGGGCACGGGGTAAGCCTTAATGATGGGACGAAATTGATCTATCTCAATCATCACCGCCATGAGAATAACTTCTCCAATCACCGCCCAATTAAGCCATCGGTTGGAAAAGGGACCTATTTTGAAGAGGGAAAGGTGATCCGACCGGGAACAATAGGCAGCCACCATTTCTATTAAGACAAACCCAATCAAAAGAAGGGTCCGGGCCTTGACGACCAGGACGTCAGAGGGGAGCCCTTCAGGATTGGCCTTGATGTAATAGTTAAAAAAGGGCAGCAAGACGAGACTGATGGTCAGGGCGATCATGGCGATCAGGATGGTCATCCGCGGAGTAAAGACACTCTCCCCCGGCGGTCGCGGTGGTCGTTTCATCAAATCCGGGGCCGGGGGGTCCACCCCTAAGGCCAGGGCCGGAGGGCCGTCGGTCAGGAGATTGATCCAGAGGATCTGAATGGCCAACAATGGTACCGGAAGCCCGAAGAAAAAGGCCGAAGTAAGGACAATTATCTCGGCGATGTTAGCTGAAAGCAGATAGAGTAGATATTTTTTAATGTTGTCATAAATAGCCCGGCCTTCCCGCACGGCCTTGACGATGGTGGCAAAGTTGTCGTCGGTAAGGATCATGGCCGCGGCCTCTTTGGCCACCTCGGTCCCGGTAATACCCATAGCCACACCAATATCAGCCTGTTTCAAGGCCGGGGCATCATTTACCCCGTCCCCGGTCACCGCCACCACTTCGTTAAGGGCCCTCAGGGCATTTACAATGCGCAGCTTGTGTTCGGGAGAAACCCGGGCAAAGACCACCACTTTTTTGAGCCGGAGCTTTAGGGTCTCGTCGTCGATCTTTTCCACTTCTTGCCCAATCATTACCATCTCTGGGCTAGGCTTAGAGATCAGTCCCAGTTCTTTGGCGATGGCCGAGGCGGTTAAGGGATGATCCCCGGTGATCATGATGACCCTGATCCCAGCGGCCTGACACTCTCTAATGGCCTCCTTGGCCTCTTCCCGTGGGGGATCGATCATTCCCTGCAGACCACAAAAGACAAGGCCTTCTTCCAGGTGTCCCCGGTCGTAATCAGGCCCTATTTCTTTATAGGCAAAGGCCATGACCCGCAGGGCACGGGAGGCCATCTCTTCTGTATATTTTCGGATCAGAGAACGATCTCGGTCCTCCAAGGGCTTGATTCTCCCCCCAACCAAGAAGTACGCACACCTTGAGAGGACCTGTTCGGTGGCCCCTTTGGTCAAGACAAAGAGTCTTCCTCCTTTTTCTTTGACCACCACAGTCATGAGCTTGCGTTCTGAATCAAAGGGTATTTCATCTAAGCGGGTAAATCCCTCCCGACTAAGCCCGGCTTTTAAGGCGGAGACTAGTAAGGCGGCCTCCGTCGGATCCCCAACCACCTTGACCTGGCCATCTTGTTCTTCGAGGTGGGCATCATTACAAAGGAGGCCCACCAGGAGGGTCCACCACAAAGGAGTTTCTGGTTCCGGGCTCACCGGCACCTGACCGAGGAGGAGGCGGCCTTCCGGGGCATAACCAGAACCTTCCACCTGAAAGACCTTCTCGTCGGCATAGATCTCTCGTACAGTCATCTCGTTTTTGGTCAGGGTACCGGTTTTATCGGTGCAGATGACCGTGGTACACCCCAAGGTCTCCACTGCGGGTAGGCGCTTGACGATGGCATGGTGTTTGGCCATGCGCGAGACACCAATGGCCAAGGCCCCAGTGACTACGGCAGGTAGGGCCTCGGGCACGGCGGCAACGGCCAAAGAGACCCCCCAAATGAACATATCCAACCAGGAATAGCCCTTGGCCACGCCGATAACCGTGGCCAAGGCACAAATCACCAGGGAAATACCCCCTAACCAGCGACCGATGACCGCCAGACGTTCCTCAAGCGGGGTCTTTTCCTCCTCGATGGCCTGGATCATACCGGCGATCCGGCCAAACTCGGTCTCCTTTCCGGTGGCCACCACCACGGCCACCCCTCGGCCATAGGTCACGGTTGTGGCAGCAAAGACCATATTTCGGCGATCACCAATAGAGACTTCTTCTGGCAACACCTCCTCGGCCTTCTTTTCTACCGGGACCGATTCACCGGTAAGAGGGGCTTCATCCACCCGAAGGTTTATTGCCTCAAGCAGACGGGCATCAGCGGCTATCTTATCTCCAGCGGCAAGGATGAGGATGTCCCCGGGGACGACCTCCCGGGCGGGGATCTTCTTTTCGTGCCCCCCGCGTCTTACCGTGGCCTCAGGGGTGGCCATGGCCCTAAGGGCGGCCACCGCCCGATCAGCCCGCCATTCCTGAATAAATCCCAGGATCGCACAGGCAAAAACAATGACTGAGATGACCACGGCATCTAGTTTCTCACCCAGAAAATAGGAGACCACCGCTGCGATCAAAAGGATGACGATGAGGATGCTCTTGAACTGGTCGAGAAAGATCTTCCAGGCCGGGGTGGTCTTTACCTCTTCCAGTTCATTAAGGCCAAAACGGGAAAGCCTCTCCCTGGCCTCTTCTTCCGAAAGCCCGGAAAGAGAGGTCTCTAAGGCCTTTAAGACTTCTTCTTTGGTCAGGGTATGCCAAGGTCTTTTCATCTTGGCCAAACACTAATCGTCCACTAAGGCTCCATCAAGAGAAGCTTTTATGAGCGAATCACTTTTTCAGCCAGAAGTTTATGGTAATGACAAAGGAGATCTCTTTTTCTTGATTATAAGGCGGGGGGGCCGGAGGGAAGGGAGCGGCCCTTTTTACCGCCTCCACCGCCGCCTGATCGAGTATCTTTATCCCCGAAGATTTCATAATCTCTACCCGGAGTAATTCCCCTTGGCCAGTAAGGACAAAACGAAGCTTTACCGCGCCCTCAAGTCCCATCTCCCGGGCAGGGAGGGGATAGCGTTTGGCCCTTTCAATCTTGGCCCGGATCATGGCCGCATAGGCCTGAAAACGATTCTGGGCTGCCCTGAGTTCGCCAAGTATCGCCTGAGGATCGACCAAAGGCGCCAAGGGTTCTAAGTCATTCAAGGCCTCCTCGGAAGAAATAGAAACACTTTCTCTTTGAGGAGGGACTACTTCGGCCTTGACCGGTAAGGCATCCTCGGGGAGGGATTTAAAAGTAGAGGCCCTGGTCGGCAAGAAGGCCTTTGGAGGCACCACCGGGGTGGGGAGCCGAGATTCGATCCCCTTG
>CAZKEG010000025.1:0-10863 GCA_964551715.1 uncultured Thermodesulfobacteriota bacterium | reverse complement strand
CCTGGGCATCCCCTTTCGTCGGTTGATGTTACCGGTCATCCTCCTTTCTCTGATGGCCACGGTCTTTACCTTTGTGGTGACCATCAAGTATCTCCCCTGGAGCAAGAGGGCCCTGCGCAACCTGTTATTCGAGCTCACCGAAAGGAAAATTGCCCGCGGGATACCGGCCAAGACCTTTGTCAACTGGATTCCGAATCTCTCCATCTTTGCCCAAAAGGCCAAGCATCAAGGAAAAAACCTGGCCTTGGTCTTTATGCTTGATGAGACTGATCCGAAGCGTTGGGGGATCATCTTCGCCTCCCGAGGAAGATTAGAGATCGAGGATCATAAAGTAGTGTTTCGACTCTTTGACGGCTGCATCCATCTGGTAAGTAGAGACTACGCAACTACCGAAGAACTGCGATTCAAAGAATACATATACCGGATTGATCTGGCTCGGTTTGAACAAAAACGAGGACACAGTCGAGGAGAATTGAGCCTTACCCAACTGAAAAAAAGGGCCTCTCAATATCCACCGGGGGACAAGAGGCGCCTTTCCTTTCTGATTGAATATTGGAAACGCCTGGCCTTTCCTTGGGCAGCCTTGGTCCTTACCCTTTTAGGGGCCCCGTTAGGGGCCATGATGCGGGCCTCAGGGCGCGGGGCAGGGTTGGCCTTGGCCTCGTTTCTCTTCTTGAGCTATTACTTCTTTTTCTCCGGGGCCACTAATCTGGCTCAGAAACAGATTTTACCCACCCCCATAGCCCTTAATCTGCCAAACTTAATCTTCCTGATTCTGGTGATCTTTTTTGTCCGGGCCTTTGAAAAGGGTAGAATTGGACGGTCCAAATGAAGATTTATACGCGCTATCTCCTAAAACCCTTTTTCAGTATGCTCTCTCTCCTCACCCCAGTGATCATAGGGATTTATTTGCTGATCGAGTTCTTTGACAACTTAGACAACGTGACCAATGCTGGGCTCCCTTTCACCTTCTTGCTAAAATACCTCGTCTTCAAGATCCCACAGATTGCCTTTGATACCTGGCCTGTCTTGATCAGCCTTTCAGGCCTCTTGGCCATGGCTTATCTGGCCCGCGGCGGAGAACTCTTGGCCTTTAGGTCTTTGGGTTTTTCTAGTCTCAAATTGGCCTTGCCTTATCTTCTGACCGCGCTCATCCTCACCGCCGGCTTCACCGGGCTTGAAGAAAAGATCCTCCCAGAAAGCACCTATCACGCCATCTATCTCTGGGCGGTAAAGGTCCAAAAGAAAGAACCTCGGGGACTTTTGGTCAAGGGCAAACTCTTTTTCCGAGGGGTCAAATCCTTCTTTATCGGGCGGGCTTTAGATCCGGATGCTTCCTATTTGCAAGACGTCATCTATACCAAGGTGGACCAAGAAGGACGGCCTGTCTTTATCGTCTGGGCCAAGGAAGCCCGTTATCAATCTGGGCGCTGGGTCTTTAAAAACGGCCTTTATAAAGATCGAAAAGACGGATTCATTCCCAAATGGTTTCAAGAAAAGATCCTCCCCTTGGAATTTTCTCCCTCTACCGTCTTGGTGGTCAAACGCATCCCCCGGGCCCAGCACCTTCGGGATCTATTGATCCAACGTTCTTTCTTAAAAAAGGCCAAGCTCCCTACCACTCAGGCCGATAGCGAAATCGCCTATCGTTTGCTCTATCCCTTTATAGGCCCAGTCCTTTCGGCCATGTCCCTCTTTGTCCTTCTTGGCCAGAGGGGAAGACACGCCCTGGGAAAAGGGGTCTCTCTAGGAGTCTTGACCATCCTTTTGGGTTTGGCCGGTTTCATGTTCCTGAAAGGGATAGGAGATACCGGGCGACTCTCTCCCCTCCTGGCCCTTCCCTCCGGGCTCTTATTCCTTATCTTGGTTGCCTTGATTCTGTTTTGGATCTTTAGGTTTTAAAGCACGGCCAAGGTCCCAAAACGACCGGTCCTCTTCTCTCGGCGATAGGAGAAAAACTCCGGCTGGCATTTGGTACAAATCCCGGAGATAAAAACCTTTTCTTTTTTGAGGCCTCCTCGGAGAAGCTTTTCTCTGGTGACGGCCGGAAGGTCAAAGTAATCCTTTTTAACTTGGAAAGGCCAAAATTCCGGCGGAAAGATCTCTTGGTAATCCCGAAATTCCGCACAACAAGGCCCAAGAGAGGGAGAGATGGCGGCCCATAGCTCTTTGGTCTTAGCCTCAAATTCTTTTCGTAAGAGAGCCAAGGCCTCTTCGATCACGCCGGCCACTAATCCCCGCCAACCGGCATGAACCAAGGCCAAGACCTGCTTTTTGGGATCAAAAAGGACTACGGCCTGACAATCGGCCTGTTTGATCAAGACCCCTACTCCGGGCTGATCGGTAATCAAGATATCGTAACCAGTTACCTCTAGGTCCTGGGAAAGGGGCTCTTTCAAAATAAAGGCCCTTTTGCCATGGATCTGCTTGGCTGAAAGCAAGACCGAGACGCCCAAGGCTTCTTTGATTAAGCGTCGATTACACCAAACATTTTCCGGGGTATCGCCAACTTCAAAGCTGAGATTAAGCCCCTGATAAGGCCCTGAACTATGGCCTCCTTGGCGGGTAAAGACCGCATGTTTTAGTCCAAGCCTGGTTAAGGCCTGAAATTGATAAAATTTTAGACCTCGATAGGTAATCACCTGCATCTGGCGCTCTTTGTAAAAAGGGGTATTTTGGAACAAACACCCTGGAGAACGGCCATGGCTCTTACCATTGGTTTGGTTTCGTATCTTAACACAGCTCCTCTGACCTTTGCCCTCGGAGAACTGGCCCGAGGAGATTGGCGTTTTTGGGAGGCCCAACCAACCGAGCTCAATCAAGCCCTGGCCAAGGGAGAGCTAGACTTAGGGCTTATCTCTTCCTATGAATATGCCCGGGGAGATTATCTCCTCCTGCCGGATGTTTCGATCAGTGCCACCGGGCGGGTGGGGAGTGTGTTGCTCTTCTCCCGGTTACCGTTAGATAAACTCTCCGGGGAGGAGGTGGTCCTGACTAAGGCCAGTGCCACCTCGGTGGCCCTGCTCAAACTATTGCTTGAGGATTTCTGCGGTCTTAAGCCGCATTATCGCGTGGGAACAGCCAGTGAATTAAAAGGAGCCTCCGCCTATCTGGCCATCGGTGACGAGGCCCTGCGTTTGCGCCACCATCCGCCTTTCCCCGAGGCTCATGATCTTGCCGCCTTATGGATGGAACACACGCGGCTTCCTTTTGTCTTTGCCGTCTTTGCCGTGCGTAAAGAGGCCTGGGAGGAAAAGGCTAAGGCCATCAGAGATTTTGCCTTGGCCCTCTATCTCTCTAGGGCCAAGGGGCTTTCCGCCCTGACCGGGCTGGCCAGTCAATGTGTCAAACTTTCGGGACTTTCTGCCGGGGAATGCCTTCTTTATCTGAAGGGGATCGAATATGACCTCTCTGGCCTTAAACAAGAGGCCTTAAGCGTCTTTTTTCAACACCTCTTTCGGCGGGGAGAGATTTCCCGACTTCCGAGCCTAAAATTCATTGATTTATAGCCGAAGATATTAATCTTTTTCCTTCCAGCTCTTTTCTTCTCCCCGCAGGAGTCGTCTGATATTGGCCTGATGGCGAATCCAGATAAGCACGGCCATAACCCCGGCAATGACTATGTAAGCCTTGTTTCGGCAGATAAAATAAATGAGAAGCGGCATGAGGGCTGAAGTCAGGAGGGAGCCCACGGAGACAAAACCGGTCATCTTTACCGCCAAGATAAAGATTCCCAAATTGATAAAGACCGCCAAAGGACAGAGAAGCAGGAAGACCCCAGTGGCCGTGGCCACCCCCTTTCCGCCTCGGAACCGGAGATAAAGGGGGAAGAGGTGGCCGAGGAAGGCCGAAAACCCGGTACCAGCCACAAGCCAAGAGACTTGAGGGTGCCCGGCAAAGAGCCTCTTGGCGATGAGCATAGGGATGATGCCCTTTCCCATATCCCCTAGGAGGGTGATCAGCCCCCATTTTTTACCAAGGAGCCTGGCCACGTTGGTGGCCCCGAGGTTTTTGCTGCCGTGCTCCCGGGGATCAAGGCCAAAGGGCTTGGAAACTAAGAGGGCCGTTGGTATGGACCCCATCAGGTAACCGAGTAAAAATATTAGATATTCCTTAGGCATCTTTTCCTCCTCTCTGGGCCACAATTTTCTACCAGAAAAATCGAAAAAATTGTAATATGTCAGCCATGGCTGGAAAGGGAAAGATCCGCAAGATTCGGAATATCGGGATCATCGCCCATATCGATGCCGGAAAGACCACGCTCACCGAACGTATCCTCTACTACACCGGAAAGATTCATCGCATTGGTGAAGTCCACGAAGGCCAGGCCACCATGGATTATTTACCTGAGGAGCAGGAGCGCGGTATCACCATTACCTCGGCGGTGACCACCTGTTATTGGAGGGACTGCGAGATCCACCTCATCGATACCCCTGGGCACGTGGACTTTACCATCGAAGTAGAACGTTCTCTGAGGGTGCTTGACGGGGCCATTGGGGTCTTTTGTGCCGTAGGCGGAGTAGAGCCCCAGTCGGAGACGGTCTGGCATCAGGCCGAGAGGTTTCGCGTACCCAAGATGGCCTTTATAAACAAGATGGACCGGGTAGGGGCCGATTTCTGGGGTACCGTGCAGCAGATGAGGAACAAACTCGGGGCCAGGCCGGTGATCATCACTATGCCCTACGGGGCGGAGCAGGACTTTAAGGGTGTCATCGACGTCATCCAAGAAAAGCTGATCCTCTGGGACGAGGAGTCACAGGGTGAACGATATGAATACCACGAAATCCCGGCAGAGATGAGAGAGGAAGTGGCCCGGGTGCGGCAAGAGCTTCTGGAGACCATCGTTGAGTTTGACGAAGCGGCCATGGAAAAGTATCTGGCCGACGAACCTTTGAGTGAGAAAGAAATTCACGACCTTATCCGTCGTGGGACCATTTCTCTAAAAATCGTCCCGGTCTTTTGCGGGGCGGCACTGAGGAACAAAGGGGTTCAGCCCCTGCTTGACGGTATCGTGCGCTATCTTCCTTCTCCCCTAGACATTCCTCCGGTCAAAGGCATAAACCCGGAGACCGGGAAGGAGGAAGAACGCCCACCGGATGAGTCTGCCCCGTTGGCGGCCTTGGCCTTTAAGGTGCAGATATTTGAAGGGCGAAAGATGGTCTACGTGCGTATCTATTCTGGAGTGCTTGAGGTGGGCAAGGCGGTCTTAAACGCCCCCAAACGCAAAAAAGAAAGGATAGCCCGCCTTTTCCTCATGCATGCCAACAAGCGTACCAGGCTTGAACGAGCTGGGGCTGGAGACATCGTGGCGGTGATGGGGCTCAAATTCACCAAGACCGGGGATACTCTCTGTGACCCCGAACATCCCATCCTGCTCGAACCCATCGGGGCCTATGAACCGGTGATTTCCATTGCCGTAGAGCCAAAGACCAGGGCAGAAGAAGAAAAGCTTGAGGCCGCGCTCTCAAAGATTGCTGAAGAAGATCCTACCTTCCGGGTGCGTGAGGATGAAGACACTGGGCAGCGGGTCATTTCAGGCATGGGTGAGTTGCATTTGGAAGTGATACTTGAGCGCATGCGGCGGGAGTTTGGGGTGGAAGTGGCCGTGGGTAAACCGCAGGTCGTCTATCGGGAAACAGTGACCAAAGAGGCGGAAGTGACCGAGTCCTTTGACCAGATGGTCGGGGAGGATCGCCTGGCGGCCACGGTGCGCCTGCGGGTACGGCCCAGAGAGCGCGGGGCCGGTAACCTGATCGGGGCTCTATTGCCTGAAGGGAAGCTCTCTCCGGAAAAAGAGGCCTTACTTCTTGATACCATTGAAAAGACCCTTCAGGCCGGAATCGAGTATGGTTATCCGGTGGTAGACACCGAAATCATGCTCCTTGATATAGAATTTCCCACAGGGACTTTTAATGAGATGGCGGCGCGAGCAGCCACCTCCGCCGCCCTTCGCAAGGCCTTTAAACAAGCAGCCCCTATTCTCCTTGAACCCATCATGGAGGTAGAGGTGGTCACTCCGACGGAATTTTTGGGAGAAGTGATCACCGAGCTCAACACCCGCAAGGGCCACGTCTTGGGGATCGAGGCCCGTGAACCGGTGCAAATCATTAAGGCCGAGGTGCCGCTCTCACAGATGTTTGGGTATTCTACGGATCTTAGGTCTGCCACCCAAGGCCGGGCCAGCTTTATGATGCGCTTCAAGAGGTTTGATCAACCCGAGTCTCTAGGAAAATAAGCTTAGCCAGACTCTTTAGTCTTGAGGATCTCGAGTTTTTTCTTGATCTGGGCTCGTAAGGGATCACTAGGAGGCAAGGTCTGATAAGCTTTGCGCAGGTGATACAGGGCTACCTTGAAGTCGCCTTTTAATTGGAAATGATGGGCGAATTCATAGTGGGCCTTACCTTCCTGACCTAGGGCGGCGTAGAGTTGGCCAAAATAATAGTGAAACTCGGGATTGTCTCCCATCTTTTCTTCAAGCCTTTCAAAGATGGAGAGGGCTTCTTGGTAGCGTTTTAGTTCCTGATAGGTCCTGGCCAAGAGATACCGAGCTGTTACCTGATAAGGATAGCCTCTAAGAAAGGCTTTAAGTATTCGCAAGGCCTCCTGATACCGACCGGCCTCAAAATATATCTGGGCCAAATCAACCTGAAACCCTTCCTGTTTGGGACAAACTCGAACTACGTATTGTAGCTCTTGGATAGCCTCGTCAAAACGACCTAATTTGGCCAAGGCCAGGCCAAGGCCATAGTGTAGAAGAGGATCGCGTGGGGTCTTGCGCAATTCTTCTTTGTACCGGACCACCAAGCTTCCGGGATCATGGGTGAGGACCTTGACCCGCACCTGGATGCGCCGTAGGCGCCAAGGATCTGGGTGATAGGTAGGTTTGGGTTGATAATTGTAAATCAGGCTCTCCAGATAACTGATTCGTTCCGGGGTGGTGGGGTGGGTCAAGAGGTAGCTGGGGACGTTTTCTGAGAGCAACCATTGGTGGCGGACGATCTTGTTAAAGACCTCGATCATCCCTCGGGGGTCATAGCCTGCCCTCACCATGTATTCAAAACCCAAACGGTCAGCCTCTTCTTCGTCTGCCCGGCTGTATGACAAGGCCTTGGTGGCTGCCAGGGCACTGGTAGTCGTGGCAATGATATTGCTCCCTTTGCCCTTACCTAAGAGGAGAGCAGCGATGGTCACCGCGGCGGTGGCTATATTCAGCCGGGTGAGTTTTTCGATGCGTTTGGCCAGGTGTCTGGCCTGCACGTGGGCCAATTCGTGGGCGATGACCCCGGCCAATTCATCTTCGCGATCGATTTCTTCCAAGAGCCCGGTGTTGATAAAGACCAGCCCACCAGGGACGGCAAAGGCGTTTAAAGATTCGTCTTTGATAACAAAAAAGCGAAAAGGGAAGAAATGCGGGCCGACATGGGTGGCCACCCTCTGACCGACGCTGTTTACATAATTCACTACTTCTGGGTCTTCGACAAAAGAGGCCTCTTTACGAAGCATTTGCAGGACTTGCTGCCCGAGCTTGGCCTCCTCTTCATGGGAGAGCAAGGCCCAGGAAGAGGGACTAAAGACCAGCCAAAATATTAATAAAAAAAGAAGGCCCTTTTTCATCTCCACACCTGGGGTTGTTCAAAGGCTGCTTAAACTTTGTATTCTACCCCAATCTGGTCTTTATTTCAGATAAAAGGGAGGCCAAGGGGAGAGACTCTTGCCTTCCGGTTTCCATGTCACGCCAGAGGGCCTGCCCTTGCTTTAATTCGTTTTCACCAACGATCAAGGCAAAGCGGGCCTTGAGTTTATTGGCCTGTTTGAGCTGGGCCTTGAGGCTGCGACCTTCATGGTCTATCTCCACGGAAAGACCCTCCCAGCGGAGTTCATGGACCAGGGGCAAGAAGTGACCATAGGCCTCTTCGCCCAAGGCTACGACGTATAGATCAAGGGGCGGGATTAGGTCCTGAGGGAGTTTGGCCACGAGGAGGAAACGCTCTACCCCTATGGCAAAGCCAATACCTGGTATATCCGGCCCGCCAAGGGCCTTAAGCAGACCATCATAACGGCCACCGGCCGCCACGGTATCCTGGGCCCCAAGCCCTTCGGCCTTGATTTCAAAGGTGGTGCGCACATAGTAATCAAGCCCCCGGACTAGGCGCTGATTGATTTGGTACGAAAGCCCTTGAATTTCCAAGAATGCCAAGACCTTTTCAAAGTGCTTTTGACATTCCTCACACCAATAGTCTTTGATAAGCGGGGCTTCGGTATAAAGCTCCTGGCATTCTTTACGTTTACAATCTAAGGCCCTCAAGGGGTTCCTTTCTGCCCGTCGCCGGCAGTCTTCACAGAGCCTCTCTTTTAAGCCCATAAGAAATTCCTGCAAGGCCCTTCGAAAGGCCGGGCGACATTTGGGACAACCAAGGGAATTGATCTCTAAGCGAAGATTCTCGGCCCCGCCGGCCTTTAAAATATCCATAGCCAACGCAATGATCTCGGCATCGGTCCCTGGGGCCTCGCTCCCGAAGACTTCGGCGTTTAACTGATGAAACTGCCGCAGGCGTCCTTTCTGCGGACGTTCATGCCGAAACATGGGTCCTATGGTGAAGAGCTTTAGTACCTTGGCCTTGGCGTAAAGGCCATTTTCAATCACTGCTCGGCAGATGCCGGCGGTGGCCTCAGGCCTAAGGGTGAGGCTTTCTTTGTTGCGATCAAGAAAGGTGTACATCTCTTTTTCGACGATATCCGTGGTCTCCCCGATGCTTCGAGCAAAGAGTTCGGTCTTTTCCAAGATGGGAATGCGTATTTCACGGAAACCATAAGCTTGAAAGAATCTCCGGGCCAGAGTCTCGATATAGACCCACTTTTCCGACTCACCAGGCAGGATATCTTTAAAACCACGAACGGCCTTGATCATGGACTACTCCTTCCACCTCTTTCTCAGAGTCCTTCCCCTATTCCATAAAAATTCAAAAATTTAAAGCCCTATTCTACCCCTGCCGAAGTTCTTCTATGAACTCATCAAGCAGGGAAGCTTGAAAAAAATCCATTACAAGGAGGTAGAGTTATGGCGCTCAATATCAACACTAACATTGCTGCCCTCCGGGCCCAAAACCAACTCAACAAGACCTCTCAGAAGCTTCAAAAATCTCTAGAACGTTTGTCTTCCGGCCTTCGCATCAACTGGGCGGCGGATGACGCCGCAGGGCTGGCCATCGCCGATAGCCTTAAGGCCACGGCTACCGGTCTTGCCCAGGCCATCCGCAACGCCAACGAGGGTATCTCGCTCATCAAAGTGGCTGACGGTGCGCTCATCGAGTACGGCAACATCCTAAACACCATCAAAGAGAAGGTCGTCCAGGCGGCCAATGCCACGCAAAACGCCGACACCCGCAAGTCCATCCAGCGCGACATCAACAAGCTGCTCGCTGAGCTCGATAACATCGCCCGCACCACGGAATTTAACGGCCAAAAGCTCCTTTCCGGTTCGTTTGTGAACAAGAAGTTCCAGATCGGTTCGGCTTCCTATGTCACGGCCAATCTTTCCATCCGCTCGACTGAAACCGGTTCTTTAGGCGGAACAAAAACCGCTGTTTTAACCCTTAACACTATTGGTGAAGTCCAGCTCACTTTAACTAACGCCTCTACCGGTCAGCAGGTAACCATTGATAAGGTCAATCTCCAGTATAACAACAACGCAGATAATGGTGCTGGGGCCTTGGCCAATGAAATTAACCGTTTTTCCGGAGCTACAGGAATCTCTGCAGTAGCTATTGTGGAGAGCACTTCTGAAATTATTCAAGCTGGAACTATTGAAGGTTTAAAAATTAACGGCGTTCTTATCGGCGACATTACCGTTTCTGCCGCCGATGCCGACGGCGCCTTGCAGGCGGCCATCAACGCCAAGGAACTAGAAACCGGTGTTAAGGCCACTGTCACAGAGGATGGTAAACTTGTTCTCACCTCAACTGACGGTCGAGCCATAAAAGTAGAAGCTGATAGTGGACTTGGCGATGTCTTGGGTAAAACAGCCCAACAACTTTCAACTTTGGGTTATGTGAGGCTTATTCAGAAAGGAGTTAGTGACTTCCAGATTGAAGGAAGTGGTGGAGACGGATTAGGAGCCACTATCACTGTATCCTCTTCTGATACCGTAACTATTGACGGGGATTCCACCCTTAAAGCTGGATCTACGATCGCTGCTGGTTCTAAAATAGCCGAAGGTTCACAAATCGGTGGTAGTGCTACCCTTTATTCTGCTATCGAGGCTAATACAGCTATCAGCCTAAAGGCTAATTCTACTGTGGGTTGGGGTTCTACTTTAGCCAAAGGCACGGTGGTTACTGGCAATGTTGTGGTGGCCGGGCGTTACGTAGATTCTGGAGATAAAGACACTGTATCCCTAGAGCAAGATATGTTAGTTAAATCCGGCTCAGTCCTTAAGGCCGGTACCCAGATCGGAGCCGGTACAGTGGTATACGGATCTCTTGCCGAAGCCCTTGGCGTAGCAGAAGGCACCGAAATTGGCTCTTCTGGGGCTACCCTTTCTACCGATGTCACTTTGGATACAGACATTGTCTTAAAATATTCAGCCTCGGCTAATACTCAAATCGCAGCCAGCTCTACCATTGCTGAAGGCTCAATATTAGGGGCCGATTTTACCGTTGGTTATACCTGGGGTGGACAAATCCGAGCGGTAGATGGGAGTGCTATAGATAGCACTTCCGATCTGTTGCTCCGTTCGCCTGTTTCCTCCCAGACTACTCAGGATTTTGCCATAACGGCCACTGGTTCTGGTTCAGCTACTATTGGCGAAGGAAGCATGCTCAAAGATGGCTTCCGCTTTACTTTTGATAAGAGTGACGCTTCTTC
>CAZKEG010000024.1:0-11033 GCA_964551715.1 uncultured Thermodesulfobacteriota bacterium | reverse complement strand
CAGGGTCCTTTTGGGCCAGACCATCTTCTCTGAGTCCTGGCTTGAATTGTAAAGGGGGAGAGAAAGGTCTTGGAGATCTTTATTGATGACCAGCGTCTTGAGGTCGCCGAAGGAATTTCTATTCTTGAGGCGGCCAAATTAAACGGGATCTATATCCCCCATCTCTGCTTTATGGAGGGGCTCCCGGGGTCTCCTCGGCCCTGTGGTCTGTGCGTAGTGGAAGTAGAAGGGGAGGGGGCTCCGGTCAGGGCCTGTGAGACCAAAGTCTCCCCGGGAATGAAGGTCTTTACCCAGACCAAGGCGGTCAAGGAGATCCGCCGAAAGATCCTCGAGGACCTCATCTCCAAACATTATGGGGATTGTAAGGCCCCTTGTTCCATGGCCTGTCCTGGGGGAATTAATGTCCAGGGTTATATTGCCCATATCGCCCAGGGTGAGTTTCTAGCGGCCTTAAAATTGATCAAAGAAAAAAACCCTCTGCCCCTTTCGGTGGGGAGGGTATGCCCACGTTTTTGTGAACCCCGTTGTCGACGGGTATTGGTGGATCAACCCATCGCCATCAATGCCCTTAAGCGTTTTGTAGCTGATTGGGCCTTGGTACATGGAGAGCCAGAACCAGAACGCCTCCCTCCTACCGGGAAACGAGTGGCTATTATCGGGGCCGGGCCAGCCGGTCTTTCAGCGGCCTATTTTCTCACCCTCTATGGCCATGAGGTGACCATCTTTGAGGCCGAAGAAGAGGCCGGCGGCATGCTCCGCTGGGCTATCCCGAATTTCCGGCTACCGAAGGAGATACTGAAACGTGAGATCCAGGGCATCATCAACCTGGGTGTGCACCTCAAATTAGATCGGCGTTGGGGACGTGATTTCAACCTGCAGAGTCTCTTTGAGCAGGGTTTTGAGGCCGTGTTTTTGGCCGTTGGTCTGACCAAAGAACGCCCGCTAGATATCGAAGGGCACGAAGAGATCATCCCTGCCCTTAAATTTTTAAAGCTCTTCAATAAAGGCTTTACTCCGCGAATCGGAGAAAAGGTCCTGATCATCGGTGGTGGGGATGCGGCCATTGATACGGCGCGGGTCTGTCGACGCCTGGGAGCAGAAGTCACTTTGATCTATCCCCGGTCAAGGGTGGAGATGCTGGCCCATCAGCGGGAGATTCGAGAGGCGGAAAAGGAAGGGGTCAACCTCTTCCTGATGGCCATGCCCCTGAGGATAACCAGGGCAGAGGGGCGGCTTGAGGTTGAGATTGCCAGGACCATCCTCTCCGAGCCGAATGAACGCGGTGTCCGGCGGCCTATACCCATGCCGGGTAGTCAGCGGGTCATCAAAGTAGATACGGTCATCTCTGCCTTGGAGCAGACCTTTGATACCACTTTTAAAAGTTATGGTGAGTTAGAGGCCCAGCTCAAGACCTCTTCAGCCGGGCAGATCAAGGTCAATCCCAGTACGCAGGCCACCAATCTCAAAGGGATCTGGGCTGGGGGAGATTTTGTCTCTGGTCATCGGACGGTGATCCAGGCCGTGGCAGCTGGACGGCGGGCGGCGGAAAATATCAATTGTTATCTGCGCGGAGAGAAAAAGACCTCGGTCTTTGTCAGCCCGAGGTTTAATTTTTCCCGTGGTCGGCGCTTGGAAGAAGTGGAGGTCTCTCAATATCAACATCTTCCGTCCAAACCCCGGGAGCCGATGCCTGTTCGAGACCCGGAGTTGCGGTTGGATGACTTTGACGAGGTGGAGCTCGGTTATACTCCAGAGATGGCCATCCGTGAGGCACAACGGTGTCTCAAGTGTGGATGTCTTGGCTTTCACAAGTGTAATTTTAGAGAGATCCTGATCAAAGAAAACGTCCCGGTCAGTAGGGTCCCTTCCAGACCTTATTATGAAATAAGGGAAGACCACCCCTTTATTGTCCTTGATCCTAATAAATGTGTGCGTTGTTTTCGGTGTGTGCGGGTCTGCGAGTTTGAAGGGATTACCCTTGAGGTATTTGACCTCGGAGAAGGGATAGAAGAGATCCGTCTTGAGTTTACGGAAAAATGCGTCTCCTGTGGGGCCTGTGTGGACGTTTGTCCCACCGGGGCCTTGACCAAGAAGGCCTCGATTATTCCTCGTTCGGCCCAAGATGGTAAACGGGTAGACACGGTTTGTCCTTATTGCGGGACGGGGTGCAACATCCAGGTCATCGTTAAAAATGACGCCATCCTTGAAGTCACGGCTGATCCCAAACGCCCGCCTAATTATGGTAGTCTATGTGTGAAGGGTCGGTTCGGCTATACCTTTTATCGCTCTAAGGAACGTCTGACCAAGCCCCTTTTGCGTCAATGTTTGGATGAGGCCTTTCGAGAAGTCTCTTGGGATGAGGCCCTGGATTTTATAGCAGAAAAGATCAAAAAGATTATTCAGGACTACGGGCCGGATGCCTTCGGTATCCTTGCTTCTTCGCGTTGTACCAATGAAGAAAACTATCTGATGCAGAAACTGGCCCGGGCGGTGATCGGGACGAACAACGTAGACAACTGTGCCCGGGTCTGACATGCGCCATCGGTCGCGGGTCTCGCGGCCACTCTTGGTTCTGGCGCTGCTTCAAACACCTTTGAGGCTATCTCTGAGGCGGATCTTATCCTGATCTGCGGGGCCAATCTCACCGAGGCCCACCCAGTGGTCGGGCAGATGATCCTTCGTGCCCTGCGTCAAGGGACTAAGCTCATCGTCATCGACCCCCGACGGACTTATCTGGCGGCCCGGGCTGATTTGTGGTTGCCTCTAAAGCCAGGCTCAAATGTTCCTCTAATTTGTGGCTTGTTGCGCGTTATTATTGAGAAGAAACTTTATAATAGCGATTTTATTCACGAATTTACCGAAAATTTTGAGGCTTTAGAGAGATACGTTTTAAATGAATGGTCCCTTGAACGGGTAGAACGCCTGACCGGGGTGCCGCGGGTCTATATCGAACAGGCGGCTAGGCTCTACGGCAAGGCGGAGAAGGCCCTGATCCTCTACGGGCTTGGGGTTACAGAGCACAAGAGCGGGACCAATGGCGTAATGTGTTTGGCCAACCTGGCCTTGGTTTGTGGGCATATAGGTAGGCCAGGAACAGGAATTATGCCTCTTCGCGGGCAAAATAACGTCCAAGGGGCCTGTGATCTAGGAACCCTTCCTTATACCTATCCTGGATATCATTCCTTGTCCAAAGAGACCTTGGCCAAGTTTGAAGAGGCTTGGGGGGCAAGACTTCCCACTAAACCCGGTCTCTTGGAATTACAGATGTATGACGAGGCTATAAGGGGCGATTTTAAGGGCCTATATGTCATTGGTTATGATATAGCTCAGACCGAGGCCGATATCAAACATGTCTGGAAGGCCCTTACCTCTATGGACCTGGTAGTGGTTCAGGATATCTTTTTCCCCTTAACCGGTAAATTTGCCCACGTAATCCTCCCAGCAGCTTCTATGCTAGAAAAAGAAGGAACGGTAACCAACGGCGAGCGCCGAATAATGCGGGTCAGACAGGTGGTTTCTCCTCCGTCTGAGGCCTGGCCGGACTGGAAAATAATCTGTGAAATCTCTAAAAGACTCGGTTATGCCATGGATTATGAAAGCCCGAGGGAGATCTTTGAAGAGATGAGGCAGCTCATGCCCATCTATGCCGGGGCTACCTATGAACGCCTGGAGACTTCAGAAATCTGTTGGCCTGTGCCTAGTGAAGACCACCCCGGGACAAAGGTCCTTTATACCCAGGGGTTCCCTCAAGGAAAGGCCCAGTTTGCCATCCCCAGGCACTGGCCTCCAGAGGAAGAACCAGACAAGGAATATCCCATCCTTTTGATCACGGGTCGGAGGCTTTATCACTATAATTCCGGTTCGATGACCCTCCATGCCGAGGGCTTCCTTGAGGTCTTTCCTGAGGAATATATAGAGATCAACCCCAAAGACGCCATGGCCTTAGGGATCAAAGACGGAGATTTGGTACGAGTTATCTCTCGCCGGGGCGAGATAGAAGTCAAGGCCCGCCTGACCAATCGCGTCCAACCTGGGCAGGCCTTTATGTCTTTTCATTTCAAAGACAAATTAGCTAATCTCTTGACCAATTCGGCCCTTGATCTCAAGACCATGACCCCAGAGTACAAGGTAGCCGCCATCAGGATCCAACCTTTATAAAGATCTAATTAGGGCCCGTTCCTGTTTTCCATTTCAAAACAAGAACGAGCCCTTTTTTAACTTGGCGCTTAATGTCTGATAAGGAACATTATGTAAAATTAAATCCAGTGCACAAAAATCTTTCGTTCACGGCCACAAGAGTTTTTTAAGAGCTTTTGGTTATCTTTTCATACGGCCAGGCAGCCAGTCCCCCCTCCATAAAGGCCACCTTTTCAAAGCCAAGCCCGGTGAGGATGCGGACCGCTTCAAAACCCCTGAGAGAAATCTTACAGAAACAAATGATCTCTTTGTCCTTGGGCAATTTTTCCTTGGCTACCTCACGCAATTTCCCCAAGGGAATGTGGATCACCTGCTCATATGGTAGGCATACTTCTTCTACCTCTTTAGGCGTACGGACATCAAGGAGGACTATCTTTTCTCCCTGTTCAAGTTTGGCCTTAACCTCTTTGGCCTTGTAGCCTTTGGCCAGACGGAAGAGTTTGTTCTGTAAGGTCCAGGCCGCGGTGGTTAGCAAATCGATAGCCGGAGAAAACGGTGGGGCATAGGCCAGCTCGATTTGGGCCAGATCTTCGATGCACCCTCCGTTTTTAAGGATAGCAGGAACAACGTTTATGCGGGAAAAGACATCCCCTTCCCCGACTACCTGGGCCCCTAGCAGACGACCGGTAGAGGCATCGGCAATGAGTTTACAAAGGAGCGGTTTGCTCCCAGGGATGTAATGGGGTTTGTCTGAACCGGCGACAATGGCTGAAATCACTGGGAAGCCCTGTTCGCGTGCCCGGGCTTCGGTGAGTCCAGTGCGGGCAATATTGAGATCAAAAAAGCGGCAAATGGCCGTGCCCACCACGCCCTCAAAGACACTTTGATAACCAGCCAGGTTGTCTCCAATCACCCGACCGTGTTTGTTGGCCAAGGAGCCCATAGGTAAATAGGTCGGTCCACCGGTGACTAGACAGGTACTTTCTACACAGTCTCCACCGGCATAAATGTCAGGATCTGAGGTCCTGAGGTGGCGATCGACCTTGATCCCGAATCTTCCTATCTCAAGGCCAGCCTCTTTGGCCAGATCGATGTTGGCCCTCACCCCGATGGCCAAAAGGACCATCTGACAGGGCACTTCCGTGCCTTGGTCGGTAACTACCTTCTCCACGCGGTCTTTACCCTCGAATCTCACTACTCCTTCCCCAAAGAGGGCTGTTATACCCTTTTCCTTCATGATATGGGCGATGGGAAAGGCCATGTCCTCGTCAAGGAGGGTCGGTAAGGCCCAGGGGAGTTTTTCGACCACAGTGACTTTTTTTCCGGCCTTCACTAAGGGTTCTAAACACTCAAGACCGATCAGACCAGAACCAACCACCACCACATCGGTTACCTTGGGATCTTCCATGGCGGCCTTGATTTTCTGCCCGTCTTCAAGGGATTTCAGGCAATAGATGCCCTCCAGATTGATCCCTTCGATGGGAGGCCGGATGGGACGACTGCCGGTGGCCAGGACCACTGAGTCATAAGGGAACTTAAGGATTTCTCCAGTCTCTAGGCGTTTGGCGATGACCAGTTTCTTCTCTCGATCAATGGCCTCGGCCCGGACCCCAGTAAGGACTTCAACACCTTTAACCGCCTGAAAAAAGGCCGGGGTCCGAGGAATTCCTACCGGGGTCTTGATCAATTCATCTAGTTCTTTGACCTCACCGCTTAAATAAAAAGGGAGCCCACAAGCCCCGTAGGAGACACATGGACCCTGTTCCAAGATGATGACCTCAGCCTTGGGATCTAATCTCTTTACCCTCGCCGCCGCCTTCGGCCCGCAGGCCACGCCGCCGATGACCACGATCTTCCGACCCATGTTCCTCCTCCTTTAATTGAAATTTTTTCTCAGAATCTATAAAAAAAACTATTCTGTCAAGAAAATTAGCAAGCTTTAGGCTGAGAAAATAGCTGGCTTAGATCGTCTAAAAAGCGTTTATTTTCTCCTTTTTTCTCTTATAATCTTTTTGACAACCCACCCCTGAAAGACTAACCTGCCATAAAGACCTCATTAAAGGAAAGCCGCCATGCCTCAGATAGCCCCTTTCTTTATCCTTTCTAACCGAAGACCAAGGCTTAGGGATATCTTCCACAAAGAATTGGCCAAAATAAAGCTAGATCTTTGTCTTACCTGTGGGATGTGTGCCAGTGGATGCCCGGCCACTGGCATCGATGGTCTTGACCCTCGAAAGCTCATCCGTCTGATCCTCCTTGGTGCCGATGAAGAGGTCCTTGAGTCTTCTTGGATCTGGATCTGTACCATGTGTGACCGCTGTAAATACGTCTGTCCTATGGGGATAGATATTGCTGACATCGTCTATTACCTTCGAAGCCTAGTCCCCAAGGAAAAGCGCCCCCGAAACCTCCAACGTTCCTGTGAATTGCAAAAGAAGAGCTCATCTACTGGAATTCCCAACGAAGACTTTGTTTGGGTGGTCAACGAGGTCTTAGAGGAGGCGCGACAGGAACCAGGTTGGGAGGATCTTCAGGCCCCGATCGATAAGGTAGGCGCTGAATATTATATCAACCAAAATGCCCGCGATCCGACCATTGAACCGGAAGAAATGGTCAAATTATGGAAAATTTTCCATGTCGTCGGCCTTGATTGGACTTATTCTTCTAAGTGGTGGGATGGGGCCAATTATTGTCTCTTTACCGGGGATTTAAAAGATTGGGAATACGCCCTACGCAAACAGGTCGAAGTAGTCGAGAGACTTGGTTGTAAATACTTCATTAACACCGAGTGCGGGCACTCCTTCTACGCCATCTACCACGGATTAAGGCGGTTCGATATCCCTCATAATTTCAAATTGGTGAGCATTGTCTCCCTTTATGCCCAGTGGATTAAGGAAGGAAGGCTTAAGGTCGATCCTTCATGGAATAAGGAGGGACTTAAGGTCACCGTCCAAGATCCTTGCAAATTGGTCCGCCAGAGCCTTGGTGATCAGGTGGCCGAAGATTTGCGCTTTGTGGTCAAGGCTGTAGTAGGGGAAGAGAACTTTGTCGAGATCTATCCCAACAAATCCAATAATTACTGTTGCGGCGGCGGGGGCGGAAGCATCCAGATAGGTTTTCGGGACAAGAGGCTTACCTTTGGGCGCTATAAATACGAACAAATAGCCGCCACCGGGGCCGATATCGTGGTGGCTCCTTGTTATAACTGCCTAAGCCAATTAACGGATCTCTGTGAATATTACCAGGGCAAGTATCAGGCCGTCCATCTGTGGACCCTGATCGTCAAGGCCATGGTGCGTTAGAAGGGAGGAAGAAATGGGGAAAGGTTCAGTCTTGGTGGTGGGGGGTGGCGTAGCCGGGGTCCAGGCCGCCCTTGATTTGGCTCACGCCGGCTTTTTGGTCCACTTGGTAGAACGGGGGCCAGCCATCGGTGGGGTCATGGCCCAGTTGGACAAGACCTTTCCCACCAATGATTGTTCCATGTGTATTCTCTCCCCCAAGTTGGTCGAGGTCGGGCGGGAGTTAAATATCAATCTCTTGACCCTTTCCGAGGTCTTAGAGGTCTCAGGAGAACCTGGAGATTTCAAGGTCCGGGTCCTAAAACACCCCCGCTATGTAGACGAGAGCAAATGTATAGCCTGTGGTCAGTGTGCAGAAAAATGCCCTAAAAAGGTCCCTAACGAATTTGATCAAGGGCTCTCCAAGCGTAAGGCCATCTATCTCCCCTACCCTCAGGCCGTACCTTTAAAATACGTCATTGATCCGCGGCATTGTATCTGGCTTCAAAAGCCTGGACGTTGCGGATTTTGTGCCAAGGAATGTCCTTCTGGGGCCATCAATTTTGAAATGAAACCAGAAGAACTAGTCCTTGAGGTGGGGGCCATTGTGCTCGCCCCGGGTTTTTCGAGCTTTGACCCTTTCCCCTTGGAAAACTTTGGTTATCGCCGTCTGCCCTATGTCATAACTGCTCATGAGTTCGAGCGCCTCCTCTCGGCCTCTGGACCGACCAAAGGGGAGCTTATCAGGCTCTCGGATGAGAAGGTCCCGCACAAGATAGCCTGGATTCAGTGTGTGGGTTCCCGCGATCTCAATCGGGCCAAGCATCCCTATTGTTCCTCGGTCTGCTGTATGTATGCCCTTAAACAGGCCATCATCGCCAAAGAACACGTCAGAGGGGAACTTGAAGCAGCCATCTTTTATATGGATATGCGGACCATGGGTAAGGGTTTTGAGGCCTACCTTGAACGGGCCAAGGATCTCGGGGTGCGTTTGGTCCGTTCTCGAGTACACACCATCTTTCCCGAAAAAGAAGGCCTTGTCCTTCGCTATGCCGATGAATCGGGAAACATCATAAATGAGTCCTTTGATCTGGTCGTTCTTTCGGTGGGTCTTGAACCGCACGTTTCTTTGAAAGAGCTAGCCCAAAGATTGGATCTTTCTCTTGATGAGTTTGGTTTTCTCAAGAGCCAAATGGGAGAGAATCGTCCGGGGATCTTTGTCTGTGGAGCGGCCAGCGAACCCAAGGACATACCCCAATCGGTGACCGAGGCCAGTGCCGCCGCGGCCTTGGCGGAGACTCTTCTGGCCGAAGCCCGCGGGACAGAAGTCAGAGAAAAGATCTATCCCCCAGAGCGTTTTGTCTTCCCCGAAGAGCCACGCATCGGGGTCTTTGTCTGCCATTGTGGGTTAAACATCGCCAGTGTGGTCAATGTAGAGGAGGTAGTTGAATTTGCTAAAGAACTACCGGATGTGGTCTATGCCGAACACAATCTCTTTACCTGTGCCCAGGACACCATCAATCGCATCAGCAAGACCATTAAAGAAAGGGGACTTAATCGCGTAGTCGTGGCGGCTTGTAGCCCCCGGACCCATGAACCCCTTTTCCAAGAGACTCTACGGGCGGCCGGGCTTAATCCCTTCCTCTTTGAGATGGCCAATATTCGGGATCAGGATTCTTGGGTCCATCCAGGTGAGCCCCAAAAGGCCACGGAAAAGGCCAAAGAATTGGTGGCCATGGCCGTAAACCGGGTGCGTTTAAAGCGACCGGTTCCTTTGGTGACTATCAAGGTCAAGAGAGCGGCCCTGGTAGTCGGCGGCGGTCTTTCCGGGATGCAGGCGGCTCTTTCCCTGGCGGATCAGGGGTTTTCCGTCACCTTGGTGGAAAGAAATGATTACCTCGGAGGTTATGCCCTTAAGTTTTCAAAAGAGGTCTTCGGTAAACCCATGTCTGCCTTGGCCCAAGAGCTTGCCGCTAAGGTGGAAAGGCACCCAAAGATCGATCTGCGCCTTAAGACCACGGTGACCAAGGTCGAGGGCTCGGTAGGTGATTTTCACACTACCCTTTCTGATGGCACCGAGGTCCATCACGGGGTGGTCATCTTGGCCGTTGGGGCCAAGCCTTATATCCCAGAGGGCAAGTATACCTTTGGTTACGGCCAGAGCGAAAAGGTCAAGACCCTCCTTGAGGTGGACGAATTACTCAAGGACCCGGAAAGGATAAAGGCCCTAAAGCAGGTGGTCTTCATTCAGTGCGTGGGCTCAAGGGTGCCGGAGAGGCTTTATTGTAGCCGTGTCTGCTGCACCCATACCATGGAACAGATCTTAAAACTTAAAGAGATCAATCCCGAGCTGGAGATCTTTGTCCTTTATAGAGATATCAGGACCTATGGGTGGCGGGAGGTCTTGTATCAAAAGGCCCGGGAAAAGGGAGCCCTCTTTATTCGCTACGATCTGGATCTTCTCCCCGAAGTCCGGGTGCAAGAGGGAAGGCTAGAGATCAAGACCTTTGACCATATCCTCAAGCGAGATCTGGTCTTTCAGCCTGATCTCTTGGTCTTGGCCAATGGCATCATCCCTGATGAATCGGCTAAAGATCTGGCCCAGCTCTTTAAATGCGCTACTACTCAGGAAGGTTTCATGCTCGAGGCCCACATGAAGCTCCGCCCGGTAGACTTTGCCACTGAAGGGGTCTTTATGGCTGGGCTTTGTCATTACCCCAAGATGGCGGAGGAAAGCCTTTCTCAGGCCTTGGCCGCTGCAGCCAGGGCAGCCAATATCTTGGCCAAAGAAGAACTACCAGCCGAAAGCCTTATTGCCCAGGTTGATCCACGCAAATGTGTGGCCTGCGGATTATGCGTGAGCGTCTGTCCGTATCACGCCCCGAGTCTTAAAGAAGTAAGGCCCTTTGGTCTGGTCTCGGTGATAGACGAGGCCTTGTGTAAGGGATGTGGTAATTGCGCGGCCGCCTGTCGTTCAGGGGCGATCAAGGTGAAAAACTTGGCGGAGGAAGAGATCCTCTCCGCCGTCGAAGGGGCCTTGGGCCGGGTGTGGAGTTAAGGGGGCTAGTATGTGGGAACCAAAGATAATCGCCTTTTTGTGTAATTGGTGCAGTTATGCCGGGGCTGATCTCGCCGGGGTCTCCCGTCTGACCTATCCGCCCAGTATTCGGGTGGTGCGGGTCCCTTGTTCCAGCCGTGTTTCACCAGCCATGATCCTTGACGCCTTAAAGGCCGGGGCTGACGGGGTCTTGGTCTCGGGTTGTCATCCCGGGGATTGTCATTACCAGACTGGAAACCTCTATGCCCGGCGCAGGTTTTACCTGCTTAAGAAACTCCTTGAATTCGTCGGCCTTGAACCAGATCGTGTCCACTTCGCCTGGATCTCGGCCTCAGAAGGGGATGTCTTTGCCAAGGTAGTCTCTGAAGTGACCGAAAGGGTCCGTGCCCTGGGGCCAAATCTCAAATTTCGGAAGGAGTTAAAGAGATGAATCTTACCGAGGCGGTTCGGCAAGCGGCCAGAGAGGTCCTTGAAAAGGACCAGGCAGAAATAGTCCTTGGGTATACCAAGGGTTCTTACCCCTGGCGAAACCGAGTCATCTATATCTCTCGGCCTGAAGA
>CAZKEG010000023.1:0-11189 GCA_964551715.1 uncultured Thermodesulfobacteriota bacterium | reverse complement strand
GATGACGTGATATGAATAGCGACGCCGGGTATGAAAATTTTCGTGAACCGCAATACCTCCTTCTTCAGCCCAAGCCACAGCCTCTGGTATTTCTTCTAAAGCAAAAAATTTCACCGGAAGCTGGCTTTGAATATTTTTTAGAAGCTGATTAAGCTTAATCTTTAAATCTTTGTTCATCGAAAAAGACAATCGGTATCTTTTAAAAAGGACTTGAGCATGAAAGATAACCTGCCTATTAAACGAGAACGCCAAACAGCCGAAACAGAGATTAAAATAGTCTTTACTCCCTGGGGGGAAGGGAAGGCCCAGATCAAGACTGGGATTGGGTTTTTAGACCATATGCTAACGCTCCTTACCGTGCACGCCGGTTTTGATCTGGAGCTTGAGGCCAGAGGAGATTACGAAGTGGATTTTCATCACACGGTCGAAGATGTGGGCATTGTCCTCGGAGAAGCCCTTAATCAGGCCTTGGGAGAGCGAAAGGGGATTGCCCGTTATGGGGAAATGACCCTACCCATGGAAGAATCCTTGGCCAGGGTGGTGGTGGATCTGGCCCGTCGGCCTTGTTTGGTCTTTAAGGGAGAGTTCCCTAGGGAAAAAATCGGCCTCTTCGATACGGAGTTAATACCTGAATTTTATAAGGCCCTGGCCATGAACGGTCTCTTTACCTTGCACGTCAATCTACTTTACGGTGAAAACGCCCATCACCTGGCGGAGGCAAGTTTCAAGGCCTTGGGCCATGCCTTGCGTAAGGCCCTAACCCCTACCAGGGCGAATAAAGTCCTCTCGACCAAAGGTGTGCTCTAAGATGCGCAAGATAGGCCTTTTTCTGATCTTAGTCCTTTTTTCCTGTGCCGGGCCTCCGAAATCCTTGGAAACCTATCCTCAGATCGGAAAGATTGCCGTCCTCCCTTTTGAACCAGTATGTCCTGGGCAACGAGAAGACGAGATTACCTGCGCCTTTGCCGGAAAAGTGATCCCTGGAGATATAGAGAGCCAGGCTGCCCATATCTTGACCAAACTCCTCTACCAAAAACTCCAAGATAATCCCCGTTTTTATCTGGTCTCCGAGGATCGAGCCTTAGGGCTTTGGGCTGAAGTCCTTTCGGAGAACACCGCTGCGCGGAGTTTTTACCTGATCAGCCAAGTCGGCAAGAAACTCGGGGTCGATGCCGTGCTCTACGGCAAAGTCTTTCGCTACCGAGAGCGCCGAGGGTCGTCCTTTTCGGTCATAGAGCCAGCCTCCGTGGCCTTTGCCTTAATCTTGGTCCGTACCTCTGACGCCAAGGTGATCTGGCGGGGTTGGTTTGATGAGACCCAAAAGCCCCTTAGCGAAAATCTCTTTTCTCTTCGTTTATATAAAGGTGTTCGATGGCTAACGGCCAAGGAACTTGCCGAACGAGGATTGGAAAAAGTACTCCGAGATTTTCCCTATCTTAATCCAGCCTAAAGGGAGGCAAAGATGCATATTGCCGTAGTGGGCACAGGGTATGTCGGTTTGGTCTCTGGGGCTGGGATGGCTGACTTTGGCATGAATGTCATCTGCATTGATAAAGACATAGAAAAGATCCAAAAACTCGAAAAGGGAGAAATCCCCTTTTACGAACCCGGGCTCAAAGAACTGGTCGAAAAAAACGTCCGCGCTGGCAGACTTTCCTTTGGCACTGATTTAGCCGAAGCCGTGCGCCGGGCCTTGGTGGTCTTTATTTGCGTAGGCACTCCCCCGGCCCCTGACGGCTCGGCAGATCTCTCTTTTATCCGGGAGGTGGCCCTTGGGTTGGCTGAAGTGATCGACGACTACAAGGTGATCGTGACCAAAAGCACCGTCCCGGTAGGGACCAATCGCTGGATAAAAAAATTGATCGACGAAAACAAAAAAAACAGTGTGGCGGTGGATGTCATCTCCAACCCGGAATTTTTGCGCGAGGGTTCGGCTATCGAAGACTTCATGCGGCCAGACAGAGTGGTTATTGGGGGAGAAAGTGCCTATGCCATTGCCATCATTAAAGATATTTATCGCCCCCTTTATTTGGCCGAGACCCCTTTTGTCATCACCGATCTAGAAACAGCAGAGATGATCAAATACGCCTCGAATTCCTTTCTGGCCACTAAGATCAGTTTTATCAACGAGATCGCCAATCTGTGTGAACGCGTAGGGGCAGACGTGGTCACCGTGGCCAAGGCCATGGGGTTTGACCCGCGTATTGGTTCTCGTTTCTTAAACCCCGGCCCAGGCTTTGGTGGTTCTTGTTTCCCGAAAGACGTCCAGGCCTTGTGTTATCTAGGGCGAAAAAATGGCTATCAATTGCGTATTCTTGAGGCTGTCCTAGAGGTAAATCGTGAACAGCGTCTGATCACAGTGGAGAAGGTAGAGAGAATGTGTGGCGGGCTTCAGGGTAAAACGATCGGGGTCCTTGGTCTGGCCTTCAAACCCAACACTAGCGACGTACGTGAATCCCCGGCCCTTACCATTGTCGAGGAATTGATCAACCGAGGAGCCAAGGTCAAGGCCTATGATCCAGTGGCCTTGGAGGAATTCCAACAAGCCAAACCTGATCTCCCGGTGATTTACGTAGAAAATGCCTATCAAGCCGCAGAAGGAACCGATTGTTTGGTGATCATTACCGAGTGGAATGAATTTCGTTATCTCGACCTGGAAAAGATCAAATCTCTCATGAGAGAGCCCTGTTTGGTGGATACCCGGAACATCTACGAGCCGGCTCAGGTCAAAAAGCTCGGCTTCCGTTATGAAGGCATGGGGCGTGGGACTATTGCCCCAAAATAAATTCTGCGATATAGGGATTAGTCTCTTTTTCACGGGCCAGAGTAGAATAAGGTTGATCACCGTAGTCATGTCCTGGCAGGATGACCGTATCATCTGGTAGAGGGAGAATCTTGGTCTCGATGGACTTGAGCATCTGTTGAAAATCTCCTCCTGGTAGATCAGCCCGCCCTACGGCCCCGACAAAGAGTGTATCCCCAGTGAAGAGGTTCTTTTCCCCATCATAAAAACAGACCGACCCCGGGGAATGACCTGGGGTGTGGATCACCTTTAACTTAATGGTCCCGACTTCTAACACGTCTCCGTCGCGGAAGGTAATATCTGCCGGTTCATTGGGTTCAAAACCCCAGGAAGAAAAAACCGCGGCGGTCTCTGCCTGACGGAAGAATGAATCATCCGCCTCATGCATGGCCACTGGGATGTTTAGTTCCCGTCGCAGGCGCCAAGCCCCACAGACGTGATCGGCATGTCCATGGGTGGCCAGGATCAAGACCGGCGTCACTCCCAGTTCTTTGAGTCTCTTTAAAATACGATCTTCGTCGCCGCCTGGATCAATAATGGCCGTTTTGCCTGTTTCAGGACAAATGACCAAATAACACCGAACAGCCAAAGGTCCCACGGTCAAGACCTCTAGTTTCATAGAGTTTCCTCCCGACGCCTTTTACCAGCCTCCTTGGCGGCACAGAGCCCGGCCCGACAGCCTTCACCCACGGCCTTAGCCACCTGAAAAGGAGGCCCGCAAATATCACCAGCGGCATATACCCCGGGAATATTGGTTTGTTGAGAACGATCTACCTCTATATATTTCATATTTTGGGGATTAAGGGCCACCCCCAGAGTGGTGGCCAATTGAAGGGCCCCTTTGGCCCCTTCCTCAATAAAGACCCCTTTGACCTGAAGTCGAGTACCATCTTCCAGTAAAAGGCCTTCTACCTCGTCTTTTCCGATAATCTCCTTGGGGTAACCGGAAATAACTTGAACTCGACTTTCTCGAAGTTGACTGGCCAAGGATGGAGAGATCTTTAGTTCCTTGGCAATCAGAAAGACAGGATCCGTAATCTTGGCCAGGGTAAGGGCCCCATGGGCTGCAGCGCTCTCTTCGCCGATGACCGCTACTGGGAGACCGTGGAAAAAGAAGCCATCACAATCCACACAATAACTAACCCCTTTGCCCAGAAATTCCCGTTCGCCCTTTATTTTCTTCTTACGACGAGAAACCCCCATGGCCAAAATCAAGGTCAAAGATTTTATTATTTCTCCGCTCTCGAGCTCGATGAGAAAGTGTTTCTCTCTCATTTCGAGCTTGAGGACATCTTCGGCCCGATGTTCACCCCCGAAACGTTTGACCTGCTCGAGACCTATCTTTAGGACTTCACGGCCCTCTTTCGGGCCTAAAAGGCCGAAATAGTTCTCCAAATGAGCGTGATACAAGGCGCTTTTTTCCGGTTTGCCAAGGACAATAGTGGTAGCCTTGCGTCTGGCCGCGTGGATACCGGCCTGAAGCCCTGCTGGGCCGCAGCCTATAATGGCCACATCATAGGCCTCACCCATCTCTTTTCTCTTCCTTTAAATCATGGACCTCTTCAAGGCCTTCCAAAGGAACCTTTATACGATAATCTTCACTGAGCCATCGCCCCAAGTCGATCAACTTGCAACGTTCCGAGCAGAAAGGACGGTAGGGATTGCCCTCCCACGTGGTAAGCCGACCGCATTGGGGACAACGGACCTTCTTTTTCATCCAACGACCCAAATGGCCTGTTCATTAAGACTAAAGACCACTTTAGACGAAACCGAACCTAAAAGGAGTTCCTTAAAACCACCCAAACCACGACGCCCAACGACCACCGTACCGTAATGGCCTTCACGGGCTTCTTTAATGATAGACCCTGCTGCGCCAAAGGCCGAGGCCTTTATCTTGATCCTTATCTGACCAGATCGAAAGGCCTCTTCTCCGAAAATTTTTTCGGCCTTACGGAAAAATTCAAGGGCCTCTTTCTCTTTGTGCTCGATAAGGAGTTCTTCCAGTTGAGCAAGGTCTTCTTCTTTGGCCCGCGACCAAAGGCCGCTTAGGGAAGGAATAACGTGAAAGAGGACGATCTCGGCCTCGGGGTGGCCGGAAAGGATAAAACTCACGTGATCAATGACCTTAAGACCTGGCTCTCCTAGATCAACCGCTACCAAGAAACGTTTGTTCCATTCTCGACCATCAATGACCCAAACCGGAACCCCCTGGGCATACTCTACCAATTTGTGAGAGACACTTCCCATCCAAGCGGAGGCCAAGCGTCCGAAACCACGCCGGCCCACGGCTACGGCGTCGTATTTCCCAAAACGTGCCTCGTGTAAGATGGCATGGGCCAGATCACCCCGTTTTAGTTGTACCTTGGGATGGAGTTTTTCCTTGGCAAAGCCCGCCTCCGTGAGAAACTCTATGGCCTCCTCGACCACTCTTTGGGCCCAACGTAGATTTTCGACCTCGATTTTTTCTAATCGTTCTAAACGGGTAATCTCGTCTATGGCTGGATTGGGGGTAGACAAATAAGAAGGCGCCGATGGGGCCAAACAAAAGACCGTAATTTCTAAATCTTTACAATTTTCAAAGACCGTAGCCACATAATCCAAGGCCTTTTTAGCAAAAGAAGACCCATCTGTAGCCAAAAGGATATGTCGGTTCATAAAAACTCTCCCTCATGGGCCCGAAGGCTCAAAGAATTTCTTTAAAAATTCCCAAACTTACTTAACCTTTTTCAAGGGTATTTTTCACCCTTTTTCATCCTTATATATTTTTTTTCTTCAAAGGGCAAAAAGAATTGAAACGGAAAAAGATGAGATTCTTTTCTGGAAGCGGGTTAGATACTTATTTGGCCCTAGTTGCTCTTGGAGAAGCTCTTTTGTGTTTGACACAGCCGTTTTTACAAGGCTAAGGTAAATGAAAATCTATTACAAGGAGGTAGACCATGCCGAGGGTTTTAATTATTACTTGCGGGGCTTATTCTGAAAACCAGTTTGACTGTCCGGCGGATTGGAAGTGTTTGACCGGAGCAGCGGAAAAACGTGGACCATTTGCCGAATATGAAGATGATGTAAAAGTGGTCGGCTTTTTAAAGTGTAGGTGCCCTGGGCGGGCTCTGATCGGTAACATATTAGCGACCAAAAAGAGGGTTGACTTTGATGTCATCCATATTGCCAATTGTATGATGAAGGCCGTGCCTGCCTGCAAAAATCAGGATTTAGAAAAGCTCCCCAGCCTCATTGAAGAAAAGGTAGGGAAAAAGGTGGTCATTGGTACTCATGACTTTGGCTAATTTTATGGCGCGGGGCCTCCCCCGCGCCTAAGTCTTTATGTTTGTCTTAACTACTTGGAACGTAAATTCTATACGTACACGCCTTGAACACCTCAAACGTTGGCTAAAACTCCGCCAACCAGATGTAGTTTGTCTCCAGGAAACCAAGGCCACCGATGCCGAATTTCCCTTTAAGGATATCGAAGAGCTGGGCTATTTCATGGCCCATGCCGGAGGGAAAGGGCGAAACGGAGTGGCCATCCTCTCTCGGGAAGAACCGCAGGAAATACAAATTGGGTTCCCCGGACAGGATGATCCCGAAGCCAGGGAACGCCTTATTGTGGCAACTATTGCTGGGATCCGGATACACTCGGTTTATATTCCAAACGGGGGAACCGTAGGATCTGACTATTTCCTCTATAAACTGGAATTCATCTATCGGCTGCGAGAATATCTCGAAGAAAACCTTTCTCCAAGTGACAAAGTAGCCTTGTGTGGAGATTTTAACGTTGCTCCAGAAGAAATTGACGTCTATGACCCGGAGCTCTTGGCCGGGCAGATCTGTTTCCACGAACGGGAGCGTATGGCCATCAAGCTATTAAAGGATTGGGGGCTTTACGATACCTATCGCCTGAAATATCCGGATCAGAAAGGGGCCTTTAGTTGGTGGGATTATCAATTTGGGGCCTTTCGGGCCAATCGAGGGATGCGCCTGGATCATATTTGGGTAACGAAGCCCTTGGCCGAAAGGTTAAAAGAAGTGATCATCGATCGAGAGCCACGGTCTTGGAAAAGGCCCTCAGATCACACACCGGTAATGGCCTATTTTGAGCTATGAACCTTGATTTATTAAAAAAATTATGCGAGGCCCCTGGGCCACCAGGGGCAGAAGCCCCGGTGCGAGAGATCTTTCTGGAGAGTCTCCGAGGGCTCTTTGATGAAATTTCGGTCGATAGCCTAGGTAATCTGATCCTCCACAAACCAGGCCCGGGTCCAAGGGTGCTCCTTGATGCCCATCTCGATGAAGTGGCCTTTATGGTCTCTTTCATCGAACCCGAGGGCTTCTTGCGCGTCGTCCCCCTTGGGGGCGTAGACCCGAGGAGTTTTTACGGCCAGAGGGTGATTGTCTGGGGCAAAGAACCCTTACCAGGCGTGGTGGCCACCATCCCACCCCATCTAAGTGAACAAAAGACGCTGCCTCCGATAGAAGAGATGCTCATTGATTTAGCCCTCACCAGAGAGCAGGTCCGAGGATTGGTGGCGGTGGGAGATCTGGTGACCTTTTATCCCTATTTTGAAGAGACTGAGACCGGGATCATGGCCAAGGCCCTTGATGATCGGGTGGGGCTCTTTGTCATCACCGAGGCAATGAAGAAGGCCAAAGAAATCAGGGCTGATCTATGGGTTTCGGCCTCGGTCCAGGAAGAAGTCGGTCTTCGAGGGGCAGAGGCCTTGATCCACGATCTTGAGCTAGAAGCAGTCATAGCGGTAGAAGGGACCTTAGCCCATGATCTTCCCGGCATCCCGCCTCATCGTCGTTTGGCCAGCTGTGGAGAAGGACCAGAGATCCGTCTCTCTGACGCCAGATTTGTGGCTGACCGTCAGCTTTCCTTGGCCCTATCTGAGCTTGCTTCCCGTAGAGGGATCCCTCATCAAATAGTGGTCAAGAAAAAAGGCGGAACCAATGCTGCGGCCATGCAAACAAGACATGGGCCTAAAAGGGCAGCGGCGGTCTCTGTCCCGGTCCGCTATTTACATAGCGCTTCAGGGGTGGTCTTTAAGGAAGATATCAAGGCCGCTATAGATTTAATCTCTGCCTTTTTAGAGGAGGCCCCAAGTGTCGTGGCTGACCATCGGACTCACACCGCATCGTCTTGAGTTCCTGCCAGCCACTCTCTCTTTGATGGCTGAACATCAGGCCATCATCTTAGAAGAACCACCTCACCCCAATTTTCTCCGGTTTTTAAGAGATGAAGTCCCGATCTCGGCCTTTATCGAAGAGATCGAAGCCGGTTTTCCGGAGTACAGTGAAAGGGCCTATGCAGCCCTTAGGGAATTCTATCAAAAGGGCAAGGTCATTTGTCAGGTGGAACCTTATCTGGAGAAACAGGTATTAATCCGCCTCTTACTCGAAGAAGGGGCTAACCCGGAAGAAATTCTAAAATTTCCTGACTTGGCTAAGGCCTACGAAATAGAACACGAAGCCACCGGGGCCCTTCTGGAATTCTATGCCGCTATGGGCGGCCCTTTTGAGACCTTAGTGGAAAAGATTAAGGCCTTTGCCAAGGCTGACGCCAAAAGGATCGACTATCGCGATCGTTTAAGGGCTCAAGAGATAAAATACCTCTTACCGAAACTCCAAGGGCCGGTCTTCATCGAGGCTGGGTATATTCATCTGCGCTTGGTTTATTATTTGGCCCAAAATCGACACGCTTATCGATTAAGGGTCAAAAATTTGCTCCTTTCCGCCACCAGGCAACAAGGGCTTTCTCGGTTCCTACCCTCACCAGGTGATGGGCTTACCTCCTATTATCTCTTCGGAGGGCGGCATCGAAATATCTCCGAGGATCTCTTGGCTGCAAGGAGTCTGGTCTATATCAAGCTGATCGAAAAAGACGAACTAGCCCCCACCGAAGAAGAACCCTTCCCTCATCTACGAAATGAACTCTTTTGGCGGATCTTTGTTGGGCAATTATCCTTTGAGGAATGTCGACATTTGGACCGTTTTATCCGCCTCCTACCTACTTCAAAGGCATGCAAGGTAGCCCATGAGCTCTACCCTAAAGCCGCGGAAACCGCCAAGAAGGTCTTGAGGGTCAAGTTTGCCGTTAACTCTTAGGGAGCACCACGATAAATTCTGCGCCCTTTTCATAATTTTGACCGATGATATGCCCTCCATGGGCCTCAACGATCTTGCGTGAGATAGAAAGCCCCAGACCGGTGCCCTTCTTTTTGGTGGTAAAAAACGGGGTAAAAAGCTGCTTTAGGACGTGCTCCGGGATACCTGGGCCGGTATCACGAATGATCAGGTTTACTTGTTCATCTTCAGGCCTGATCTCAAACTCCAGTGTCCCACCCTCAGGCATGGCCTCAAGGGCGTTTTGCATGATGTTAAACAGAACCTCTTTTAAACGTTCCTCATCAACTTCGAGATAGATGGGGGCCTCTGGGGCCTTGAAGATGATCTTGATCCCAGCCTCTTCTAACCGAGGACGATAGACATCAAGAGCCTCTTGGCAGAGTTTGATAATATCAACCTTCTTGAGTTCTAGCTTTAAAGGCTTACCGAATTGACTGATATCCGTGAGGAGCTTTTCTAGACGCTGGACCTCTCGCAGGACCAATTCGAGTTTTCTCTTTTTAGAAGGATCTTCCTCTTTTTGATAAAGAGAATGGACAAAGCCTCCGATGGCTACCAGTGGATTTTTGATTTCGTGCACAATGCGAGAGACAGCAAGCCCCACAGCCGCCAGTTTTTCGTTCTCAAGGAGCCTCTGTTCCATCTTCTTTCGAGAGGAAATATCCCTCATGATGGCGGTAAAGATCCAGGTGTCACCGCACTGGGTGGCGGAACGGGAAATGCGCACCGGAAAGAGCTCACCGTTTTTACGACAGGCCGTACCTTCCATGACTTTGCCAATGACCTTGGAGACTCCGGTGTCTATAAACTCCTGGATGTATCTTCGATGTTTGCCGTGTAAACGAGGAGGTAAAATCAGATCCAGGTCTTTACCGAGGATTTCTTCGGCCTTGTAACCAAAAATATATTCTGCGGCCTGATTAAAGAGCACAATCCGATGCTGATGGTCAATGGCAATAATAGCATCGGTAGCGGTATCTATGATACCTTGGAAGAGCTCTCTTCTAAAAAAGCCGTTTTCTAGGCAAAGGGTCCTTTTTTTCATTTACATCCACGTTCAAGACGTTCTTGATAGCGCTTTTTGATCCCTTCGATCACCTTATGGGCGGAATTAAAGGCCGCCATGATACTTCCCTTTTCGACCACTAGGTCTCCGGCCAAAAACAGACCCGGCAGATTGGTCTCTCCGTATTCGTCTACTTTGGCCCTTTTGCCCTCTACCTCAACGCCAATGCTTCTCAAGAAGTTCTCCGGTGTACTTCCTCCAAGACAATAATAGACGGCATCAAAGACCATGGGTTCAATTTCTTTAAACAGGACCTTCACCCGCCCTTCTTCCGCCGGTTCAAGACCTTCTATATTGGTATTCATAAGAAGTTTTATTTTACCCTCTTCTACCCGTTTGTTTAGTTCTGCCAGATTTGTCTCGTTTATCCTAAAGAACTGAGGACGGCGATAAGAGAGATAGACCTCGGCCTTGTCTGTCAAAAAACAGGCTGTCTCCGCCGCCGAATCTCCTCCGCCAACCACCAAGACCTTTTTGAACTCAGGAACAATCTGGCTCTGTGTCCCGAAAAAGACCCGGTTTTTAACTTCTTTGGGGATCGGATAGCTAGGTTTCACTGGTCGACCAAAGATCCCAATGGCCACCACCACAATGGGGGCCTCAATCACCAAATCCTTACCATGAACTCGAAAACAATCATTTATTTTTTCGATCTTTTGGACGGTTTGCTTAAAGCGAATATCAAGATCGTAGTCTCGAATGTAACGATCGATTAATTCCAGAAACTCCTCTTTGGTGCAGGTATCAAAGCGACAGACCCCCAAGGGGTCGATCTTTACTTTACGATAAACCGGGTCCACCCGCTTGCCAGGATGATAGAATTTGTGTATAGTTTCACATGGTTTATCAAATTTCTCAAGGATGATAACAGGTGTAATCCCAGCGGTCTTGGCCTCGACCGCTGTCGCGATACCGGCTGGTCCAGCACCAACAATAACTAATTTTGCCTTTTCCATCTCTCTTACCCCATCAATCCGCTATTCATCAGAAGGAGGCGAGGGCAAGATCTTTGCCCATCTTTAAGAAAAAGAAATTAAAACCGAGTTAAAGGATAACCAACTTTATTTAGCCCTTTACCCGATACGGATTAATGGTCATGACTGGACAGGTCGCCCCTTTGACTACCCGTTCAGCCACACTACCTAAGAGGATCTTCTCCAAGCCCTTACGCCCATGAGTCCCCATGACGATCAAATC
>CAZKEG010000022.1:0-11894 GCA_964551715.1 uncultured Thermodesulfobacteriota bacterium | reverse complement strand
CTTATGGGCATTGCCGCCCACTATCTCAAAAAACTCGAAGAAGTAGAAAAAAGATTCGAAGAACTCACCGAAAAACTGGCTGATCTAGAATTGGTGAGTAATCGGGAGAAGTATGCCAAGATCGCCCGAGAACATGCTGAACTTTCAGAGATCGTAGAGACCTATCGGGCTTATAAAAGGACTTTAGAAGAGATCGAGGGCAACAAAGAGCTCCTCGAAGAGCAGGATGAAGAATTGGTCAAACTGGCCAAGGAAGAGCTTAAGGAACTTACGGCCAAGGCTGAAGATTTAGAAAAGAAGCTCATGCTCCTCCTCCTTCCCAAAGATCCCAACGACGAGAAGAACATTCTCCTTGAGATTCGAGCTGGCACCGGTGGAGAGGAGGCGGCCCTTTTTGCCGCTGACCTCTTTCGTATGTACAGCCGCTATGCTGAACGCAAGGGCTGGGAGGTGGAAATTCTTGACGTCAACCCCACCGGTCTTGGTGGGTTCAAAGAAATTATCGCCCTTATCAAGGGCAAAGGGGCCTATAGTCGGCTCAAATACGAGAGCGGCGTCCATCGGGTCCAGCGCATACCGGAGACCGAGAGTCAGGGCCGTATTCATACCTCAGCGGTTACTGTAGCTGTCCTCCCTGAGGCCGAAGAGGTAGACATAGAAATCCGCCCGGAGGATCTCCGGATCGAGACCATGCGGGCCAGCGGCCACGGTGGTCAGCACGTGAACAAGACCGAAAGCGCCGTGCGCATCACCCATATCCCCACGGGGATCGTGGTGAGCTGTCAGAATGAACGTTCCCAGCATCAAAACCGGGCCCGGGCCATGCAGATCCTGCGGGCCAGGCTCTATGAACGGAAGCTTCGGGAGCAGGAGGAAAAGATTCAGGCCGAGCGCCGCAGTCAAGTGGGGACTGGTGATCGGAGTGAACGTATCCGTACCTATAATTTCCCTCAGAACCGGGTGACCGATCACCGGATCGGGCTTACGCTCTATCGTCTTGAACAGGTGATGGAGGGCGAGATTGACGACATCATCGATAGTCTTATAACTTATTATCAGGCCGAGGCCTTGAAGGCCGAAGAAGAAATGAATCAGGCGGCATAAGCCATGATTGAGTCTTATCGCTTCGGCGAAATGGTTGTCTCTGGTAAGAGTTATCACCGAGATCTAAAGATCATCAACGGTCGGGTGGTACCTGATTGGTGGCGGAGAGAAGGTCATTCCCTTTGTCTTGATGACATACGCGATATCTTAGAGAGTGACTGTGAGATCTTGGTCATTGGCACCGGGGCCTATGGGGTCATGAAGGTGCCAGAGAGTGTTAAACAGGCCTTAGAACAACGCGGTCTAAAGGTTGAAATTTATCCCACGGCCAAGGCGGCTGAGCGTTTCAACGAGCTTTTTGCCTCTAAGCAAAAGGTGGCCGGGGCCTTCCACCTCACCTGTTAATTCTTTCCTTGAGTTTTTGGCTGGGTCTAAAGTGGATTGTTCTTCCAGGAGAGACGAGGATTGATTCTCCGGTGCGGGGGTGTTTTCCGAGGAAAGTTCGGCGTTTGTGGGTTTCAAACACGCCAAAGCCCCTTAATTCCACCCGTTCTCCCCGGGCCAAGGCCGAAGAGATCTCTTCAAAAAAGGCCTTGACCAATCTTTCCGCCAACCGCTGGCTAAGACGTTTATCTCGGGCAAGCTTGGCCACTAGATCTGAACGGTTCATTCTAGCTTCAACCCCAGGGGTAGGCTTTCACCAAAGAGCCCGGCCTTTTCTACCTCTTTAAGAGGCACCACCTCCAAGAGGGGTTTTAGCAATGATTCTTCGGCCCCCAGGCGCAAGAGCACCTCTTTAATCTTTTCTCTCGTGTCTTCGGTGAGATCGCGTACCCGATCGCCGGTAAATCTGGCCGTGGTAAGCAGACACTGAATCGCCGTCCGGGAAAGGGGGCCTTTGAGTTCCTTTTTCTGCAATAGTTTTAGGAACTGATCTATTAATTTTTCCGCCTGGTTGCCTGGGATGACCGTGTTGGCCGGGCCATATAGTAAAGTCCGAGCCAGGAGTCTTGAGAAGGCTAAGAGCAATCGGCGGTCAAGCTTTTTCTTCATCTCAGAGAGGAGCTGACTCGCCAGCTCTTGTTTGACTTTTGGTTCCAAACGTTCAAGATTGGCGGCACAGAGCCAAATCTCGATCCGTTCTGAGGGTGATACCTTGGGGGCCTTGGCCGCCTTTCCTTTTTTGGTCGGCAAAAGATAGGATCTTATTTTGGCGAATAACTGTTCCTGCTGGCCTTTATTTAGACCTCCGGCGATCCGACGCCAAAAGATCCACCACTCAAGACGTGCGGCCTTGTCTCTTTGGTGAGTAAGGCCTTCAAAATAGAGACTCCAAAGCTTTCGGGCTCGGAAAGGGTCCATGGCCTCGCCATACCCTGGACGCAGACAAAAACCGGTAAGATTAAGCCAGCGGGCTTCGTGCAAGGCCGTGCGTTTGCGGATCTCTTTCTGCTCAATCAAGAGATCCGCCATGGCCCGAAGCAGGGGCAGGGGCCAGCGGTCACGCTCCATCTCCAGGGCCTTTTCCAGATCCTGGGTGATATGGGGTAGGAGATTGCGGTCCTCAAAGGCCTGGGCCAGGATTTCTTTAACCCTGACCAATTGGGCCTCGTCGATTGGCTGGAGGCTTGGTTCCTCGGGTTTGATTAATATCCCTTCAGGGGTCTCGGGTTTTTGTTGTTCTAATTCTCGTAGGGCAAATTGGAGACGCCAACGATGAGGACTCTCTACCGAACGACAGTAAGTCTCCAAGACACCGATTTCAGAGAGATAGGCCTCAAGCTCTACCGGGATCTCTTTGGCCCCGCTTTTGCGGCCAAATTTGAGCACCGTGGTAAGCGGTGGTAAAGAGACAAAGTCTTCATTGAGATCGACTACCGCTCCCAGAGGATCATCCCGCAGAGAAGAAGTATAAATCGGAAACTTGACTGGACGGTTGGTAAGGACTTTGAAAGTCCGGGGTAAGACCAGGTGTTCTCCTTCTTTGGTCCCCTTGGGGACTAAGCAGACCCCTTTGACTCCTCCTTTGGCCGAGACACCTAGGTAATAGGCCCGTGGGAGCCCGCCGCCAACGCGGATGCCCAGACCCTGGCGGACCAAACCATAATAGGCCGCCCCGATGGAGACGGCCAAGTCTAGGGAGACGGTCTCAAGCTCTCGCAGATCATCTTTTTTGAACCACTTAGAGACCTCTTTTCGGATACGTTCGCGTAAGGTTTGGGGCTTAAGGGCTCCGCCATTAAAGAGAATGACATCTATCTGTTCTACCTGGTGACGATAGAGAAAGGCCGCCAGGTGTCTGGTAATCGCCGGATCGCGGGCAAAAGGAAGCCCCCATTCGGGGAGGATGCGAGGGACAGACTCTACTCTTTGAAGGGCTGGACCGTAGTTTATTTCAGGGAAAAATTCCTTGAGGATGATCTCTAGGGCCTCTTGTTTGCTTACCTTGACGACTAAGGTGTCGGCGATAAGCGAGGTCCCTCGCCCAGGAAGACGTACGGCGTCTTCCTCCGGGCCATCCGGGGCCAGGAGGCGTTCTTTTAATTCTCGACAGAGAAAAGTAAGGGTCTGAAACCGGGCAAAATCAAGCCTGGTTTTAGGGAGTTTTTTCTCCACCAATCGGGCCAAGGCCAGATCGATATTGTCTCCCCCAAGGAGGATGTGATCACCAACGGCGATTCGCTCCAGGGCCAGACCTTCTGGACTGCGTTTGACCTCGACCAGGGTAAAATCCGAGGTACCACCTCCGACATCGCACACCAGGACCTTTTCTCCTTCGGAGAGTTCTTCCTGCCAGTCTTTTTCATGTTGGGAGAGCCAGGCATAAAGGGCGGCTACCGGTTCCTCAAGGAGGACCACTTTCTTGAGCCCAGCGGCCCCAGCCGCCTTTAAGGTGAGCTCTCTGGCCACCTCATCAAAAGAGGCTGGTACGGTGACGATGACCAACTGGTTTTCCAGTCGGGCCTCAGGGTCCTCGCGGGCCATGATGTAATTCCAGGCCTCGCGTAGATGGGCGAGGTACCTGGCGGAGGCCTCAACCGGTGAGACCTTTTCTACCTCTTCCTCCGCTCCCCAGGGAAGGATAGCGGCCTCCCGGTCTACTCCGCCATGGCAGAGCCAACTCTTGGCTGAAGAGACCAATCGTCCGGGGACCAAGGCTCCTTGATCTCGGGCGAAGACCCCTACGGCGAATTTTCTTTCTGGATCCCAGGGTAGGGCCAGGGCCTCGGGGTCTAATTCATATTTACCAGGTAGATAGAGAAAAGAAGGGAGGACCGGACGTTCAGCCACCCGCCCAGGTCCTACTAATTGCGGGATGGAAAAGGTCTTTATCTCTAATTCCGGCCCTGGGGCTTCAAGGTCCACATAGGCCAAGGCCGAATTGGTGGTACCGAGATCGATGCCAATTGCATAACGAGCCATCCCTCAGAATATGAAATACTTCCCACAAGAAGTCAAAGGTGAAAGACTAGTTCTCTTCGATAAGGTTCTTTAACCTTTGATAGAGATCAGCCGGCTGATAAGGTTTGCCCATGATGTGGACTTTGGTCTCCGGCTTGTCGCGGATGGTCTTGAGGAGAGGGTCGTCTGGATAACCGGTAGTAATGATCACTGGGCAACGAAAGATTTCCTTTTCAAACAGCTCGGAGATAGAGCCATCAGGCAGACGGGAATCACATATACAGGCATCAAACGCGGTTTCCGCAAGCCTTTTTCGGGCCTCTTTCAGGTTTTCGGCCATGATCAATTCGATCTCTTGATCCACCAACTCAAAATATTCTTTGAGCATTTCGGCGATCAAGGGTTCGTCTTCAATGATGAGTACTTTTTTGTTACCCATTTCTTTTAATCTATCGGTCCTCTAATCGGGTTTGTAAAGGGGGTTTAGTTTAATTTTTTATTATTTTAGGTCTCAAAAGAAGCAGCCAATTGTCTTCTCAATTCTTCTCCTTTACTGCGAAAGGCCTCAAGCCGGTTTAAGGCGTTGACCAAGGCCTTAATCCCGGCGGCGACGATGTCATCGTCCTTGCCAAGCCCTGCAGTGCGTCGGCCATCTTTATCCTCGATGATTACCGCGCAAACCCCTAAGGCCTCTGTGCCTTTGCCTACAGAATCGATATGAAAATCGACCAAACGCAACTCACGCTCGCTGGTCACTGGTTCATCGGTGACAAAGCGATAATCAAGGGCCTCAGCCACGGCTTTAAAGGCAGCATCCACCGAACCCACCCCCACGGTGACTGCCTTATGAGAACCGGTGAGCTTGTCCAAGACCTCTACCTGGGCCACGGGCTGAAGCGGGGCCCCATAAAGACTAGAGACATAGGCTGAGGTGACCTGATAGCGATATTCATCCGCCAGAAATTCGTCCAGCAGGACTCCTTCCAGGTATTCGTCCTGAATGGCCCGAAGGACGTCTTTGACCTCTTGCCGAAAGCGTTCAAAGATCTTGGAGAGCTGGTCGGAGGTAAGCCTCCAACCGCGGCTTTCTAATTTAAAACGCACGGCATGTCGCCCGGAATGTTTACCAAGGACAATGGCGCTTCCGGTCCATCCTACTTCCTTCGGATCCATGATTTCGTAAGTGCCCCGATGCATGATGACTCCGTGTTGATGGATGCCAGACTCATGGGCAAAGGCATTGGCCCCGACGATGGCCTTGTTCGCCTGGACATACATGCCGGTAAGCCTTGACACCAACTGGCTGGTGGGCACAATGCGCCGGGTGTCAACACGGGTGGTGAGCGAAGAGCCAAGGACCCGTTTGAAGTAATCCTGGCGTACTTGAAGGATCATAACTATCTCTTCCAAGGCGGCGTTGCCTGCCCGTTCACCGATTCCGTTTATGGTACATTCTACCTGTCTGGCCCCGGCAAGTAGCGCAGAGACGGAATTAGCCACCCCCAGGCCTAAGTCATTGTGGCAATGGACGCTAAAAATCACCTCTCCGGATTCTAATTTGTCATAAAGATCGTTTGTTTTGAGGGCCTTTACTAGGTGGCTGATAAGCTCGTAATATTCCTGAGGCACGGTATAGCCTACGGTGTCTGGAATATTGACCGTGGTGGCCCCGGCCTTGATCACCTCGATGACCACCTGGGCCAGATAATTCCAATCACTCCGGGTGGCATCTTCGGCGGAGAACTCCACATGAGGGGTATATTTTTTGGCGTGTTTTACCGCCTGCACCGCCAGCTCTAGAACCTCTTCCCGGCTTTTACGAAGCTTGTATTGGAGATGGATGTCTGAAGTGGCGATAAAGGTGTGAATACGCGGAGAGACAGCTCCTTTGATGGCCTCCCAAGCCACATCGATGTCTCTTTCGTTAGCCCTGGCCAAGGCGGCGACCTGGACGTCTTTGACTGTCTGGGCTACGGCCTTAACCCCTTCAAAGTCTCCAGGAGAGGCCACCGGAAACCCGGCCTCAATGATGTCCACCCCTAGGGCCTCAAGCGCCTGGGCAATCTCTAATTTTTCTCCAACACTGAGGGAAACTCCTGGTGACTGTTCTCCATCTCTTAAAGTGGTATCAAAGATATAGACACGCGAGATCATTGCTACCTCCTGTCAAGAGGATTTCAGCCATCATACTATGGCTTTCGAGAAAGATCTTTAGAAGGATTTTTCGGAAATCGGCACCCGCTCCCTCCGCCAACCGCGGAGGGCAAGAAGTAGCGGGCCAGAGAGGCTATAGAGGAGAAAGATGGCAAAGAGCATCAAGAGAGGCTCTGCCGCCACCACGGTGAGGATCAGGACAAAGGCCACCAAGGAATAGAAAGGATGCCTTTCGGCAAAATAGACCCTCTTGAAACTGAAATAAGGGATATTGCTGACCATCAAGTAAGAAAGGATATACACAATGGCCAAAATAGCAAGGTGTCGCACCGGAGGATCAAGCCCAAGCCAACGGGTAAAAAGGACCATGGTAGCCACCAGACCGGCGGCTGCCGGGCTCGGCAATCCGATAAAATAGGCCTTATCCGTGGAAGTTTGGACGTTAAAACGAGCCAGCCTTAAGGCCGCGGTGGCTACATAGAGGAAGGCCGCTAACCAGCCATAACGCCCATAAGATTCCAGGGCATAGGTATAGGCTAGGATAGCCGGTGAGACTCCAAAGGAGACCAAGTCGCAAAGGGAGTCGTATTCCAGGCCGAAACGGCTAGTGGCATTGGTAAAACGGGCAATACGCCCGTCTAACACATCAAAGATCATGGCGGTGAGGATGGCCACCGCCGCCCGAAAGAAATGGCCCCCGATGGCTGAGACCAGGGCAAAAAAGCCGCAGAAGAGATTAGCGGTAGTAAAGAGACTGGGGAGGATGTAAAGATTACGGGGTTTGTGTTTATCAATCTTAGTCATTTTTTTCTCCGCCAAGGGGCCCAAAAAAGGGGTGTCTCTCCGGCACGTACCCGGTGGCCGATATTGACTAATAATTTAGTTTCTTCCACCGGGACAAAGACTTCAAGGCGCGAGCCAAAGCGAATCATCCCCAAACGTTCTCCAGCCAAAATTTCGTCTCCGGCTCGGATAAAAGGGACCGTGCGCCGGGCGATGAGGCCAGCAACCTGTACGGTAAGGAGCCTGAGACCATCGAGTCTTTCAATCAGATAATAACGTTTTTCATTACCTTCATAGGCCTCGGGTTTATTAGCGGCCAGGAAGACACCGGGTTGATGTTTTATCTCTAACACCCGCCCGGTAACCGGAGCCCGGTTGACATGTACGTCAAGGAGATTCATAAAGATGCTTACCCGATAGACCTGGGTCTCCAGCCAAGCCTTTTCCTCCAAACGGCGGATAGAGACCACCTTCCCGTCTGCCGGGGAAAGGATCAATTCCCGATCATAAGGGGGATAACGATCCGGGTCCCTAAAGAACCAGGCGCAGGCCAGAGAAGTAGCCGCGGAAAGAAGGGCCACTCGATTTTTTCTAAAATGTCCAAAGATGGCCGCTAGGGCCGCCGGGACAAAGACATAGGGGTAACCCTCGCGATTTAGACCGATGAGCGACATCTTATTCTCCTTAGCGCAAAGCCTTTATCCTGGCAACCAATCTTTACTTTCTCGGACAAATTCTTCATAGATTTTTTTTATCCTTTCCAAGAGTAGAGCTGCCTTTTCCAAATCCTGGGCTTCCTTTTCCAAAAGCAGAGCCGTCTCCCTCATACCTTCAAGGTAGATGGTTCCTGCGGCTCCTTTTAAACTATGGGCCTTTTTTCGGAGGAGGGCAATATCTCGGCAAGTCAAGGCCTCTTCCATAGCCTTTATCTGTTCCTTGGCCGAAGAGAGGAAAAGGGCTACCAACTCCTGGGCTAGTTCGAGGTCTTGGTCTAGTCCTTCTAGGAATTTTTCCTTCTGCCAAACCAAGTTCATTTCTTAAATCCCGCCTTTTGGTGACCTATCGGCATTTGACTCAAAAATTTTGGCTTACCTCACCGATCTCTCCGGCCCCCAAGACGAGTTCTCCCTGATAAAACACGGCAAATTGTCCTGGGGTGATAGCCGGCTGCGGGCGTTCAAAGACCACTTTTACTGTGTCTTGGCCGAGGGCATAGACCATGGCCGGGGCCTCTTTGTGTCGGTAGCGAATCCTCACCTCGGCCTGAAAGGGCTTGGTAAGATCAAGGGGATAAAGCCAATTTAGTCGATGGACCCAAAATTCTCGGGCATAGAGATATTTCTTGGGGCCGATGATGACCCGATTTTTCTCTGTATCTAAAGAAACCACGTAATACGGCCTTCCCAAGCGGATCCTTAATCCTCGTCTCTGACCGATGGTGTAGGCATAAAGTCCATGATGTCGGCCCACCACCCGCCCGAATACAGTGACAATCTCCCCAGGGGGAAAGTCCTCAGAGGCAAATAATTGGCGGTAATCTCCTTTAATGAAACAGACCTCCTGACTCTCCGGGGCGGTGAGGGTGAAAAGGCCTAGGCGGAGCGATCGGCGAAGGACCTCTTCCTTGGACCATTCTCCTAGGGGGAAAACGGCTCTGTTGAGCTGTTCCCGTGTTAAGTAGGCCAGAAAATAAGATTGGTCTTTACCCTGATCTAGGGCTTTGTAGAGGAGGTTTTGCCCCAATTTTTCGTCATAAACGAGTCGGGCATAATGCCCGGTGGCTATTCTCTCCGCCCCGAGTTCCAAGGCCTTTTGCAGGAGGAGGCCGAATTTGATTTCTCGGTTACAGAGCACACAGGGGTTGGGAGTAAGTCCCCGACGATAAGCCTCTTTGAAATAGCCAACAATCTTTTCCTGGAAGGCCTCTCGTAGGTCAACGATATGAAGAGGGATATCGAGCTTGCCACAGATAGACCGCACTCGATCTATCTCTTTTTCCGGGTTGGACTGGGAGAGGAGGGCAAAAAGCCCCAAGACCGGGCCTTCTTTTTTCAAGAGATAGGCGGCAAAGGCGCTATCTGCTCCCCCACTTAGGGCTACGGCGGTTACGGTCATTCAACGACCCGTTTGCCGAAATGGACCTCCATGGCCCGTACCGGGCAGACGGTGACACACAATTCACATCCGCTGCACCGATCCGGGTCAAATTCTACCTCCATAGTCTCCCAGTTGACGTGAAGGGCCCCGGTGGGACAGACGGCGGTACAAAAGCCACAGTGGATACAGAGATCCAGATTGCGTTGTATTTCCTGGCCGATGGCCTTGATCTCTACGCCCAGATTTCGCAGGTATTCAAGGCCCTTGTTGAAGTTTTTAGGGTGTCCAGCCAGTTCCATGATCATCAGCCCTTCTTTACCAGGCAAGATGGTGGCCTTGAGGATATTGAAAGAGAGGTCGAAATCTTTCACCAGCCGATAAACAATGGGTTGGTCAACGATTTGGGCCGGGAAACGTAAGACCAAGACTCTCTTGTACATCTGTGCCTCCTTATCGTCTTGCCAGCCGGCGATAGGCCTCAAGCTCAAGGTTCGGGTCTAGCTGTTGGGCCGAAGCGAAGAATTCTTCAGCCTCTTCGATAAAGCCCATACTGGCCAAACAAGCCCCGGCATTGGCGTAATCTTGGGCGCTTTGTGGGTTGAGGTTAAGGGCCTGCATATAGGCCTCAAAGGCCTGGGCCGTAAGTCCTTGTTTAAAGCAGGCTGTACCCAAAATATTATAAAGCTCAGGTAACGGGTGAAGAGATAGGGCCTCTTCGGCCACCTTTTGGGCTGCCTTATATTGCTCAAGTTCCAAATGGGTATGAGCCAGGTGAGAGTAAATGGCAATTAGATCATCCGGCGGCGGTGAAAGGGCGATGGCCTTTTGGAACATCTCGATGGCCTCGTGATGACAACCCAAGGTCTTCAGGATTTGTCCCAGGTAGCTGGCCAAATAGTAGCGGGGTGGGGCCTCGGCCTCGATCGCTTTTAAGGCCACCAAGGCCTCCTCTGGCGGAAGATAGAGGGAAAGCACGCGGACCAATTGATAGAGCGGAGAGAGAAAGATCCTTTCCCGAAAGTGGGCCCCGGGTAAGATGGCATAGACCGCCGGAAGGGCCAGTTCTTCGTCGGTAAAATCACACAGATAAAGGGCGTATCCCTGGTCAATCAATTTTTCCGCCAGTAGTTTTATTTCTTCGACGTGGTCCGGGCGGGAAAGATCGGGCAAGTCTTCCAGGGAGATGATGCCGGCTTTGGCCAGCACCGGGGCTGCCTCTTCTAAGGTCTCAAACTTGGGAAGCCCGCTTTCCAGATAACGCCCTTCGGTGTCAAAGTCCCCGGCCAGTTGGGCCACTTCGGTGAGGGCCCGGATCAAGGCCCTTTCCGGGTTAGTGGCAGTGCCAGCGGTATACACAATCTCCGAACGATGGGGATAGGTCGAGGGATCATAAGCCAGGGCCGCTATGGTGGGGACCGGCATCCCTAAGGTCATGTCTCGTAGGTAAAGTTTTACCCCCAGGCGTTCATAACAGCCCAAAAGACGACGGGCCTCTTCGCCTACCCGGCTCACGTCGATTTCAGGCAAAGTCAGGTTCTGTCTGCTGGCCAGAGCGCAGACATGGCGTTCGATCAGTTCACAGACAGCTTGGACTCCGGCCTCAGCCAGGGTGTTCCCGGCAGAAGAGCCGTTATATTCATAAAGGAGCCAAAACCAATGAATGGGCACCAGGCGTTCCTTACCGGAAGAGACTTCAAGGGCCCTTTCCCAATAAAGGGGTACCTCGGGTAGGAATTTGGCCGCCGTTTCAGCGGCTTTTATGTCTCCTTCGGGATCGACTACCGAATCAAGGAGTTCCTTTAAGGAGAGGGCCTCGTCCCCTAATGCTTTAAGGGTGGCCTTTTTGAAAGGTCCATTTTGGATCTTTTTAAAGAGGGAATAACGTTCCACCAGTTCCATCAGGGCGCTGGCCTTGGCCAGTTCTTCCGAGGCCCCTTTGCCCATTTGTTTGACCTTACCGGTGACCCTGAGGCCCTCTACCCCGTAAAGGCTCATATAAACCGGAATTCCCAAGCGCCCTTGATCGACACGACGAAGCTCTTGAAAGATTTCGGTCTCCAAGGAAGATAGGCGATCTTTTACCAGGCGAATGGTCTCTTCGGGGAGGAGGTGTTTATCGGCTATTTTTTTGGGCGATGGCGAGAAAAACCTCTCCGAAAGTTTCATCAGATCCTCGGTTGTTTTTGGAAAATAAAAAACGAAATGCTAAAAACTTTCAAGAAAAAAACAAAATAAAAAGCCCCGCACTTGGCGGGGCTTTAAGGCTCCCTGAACTCAAATATTAGTCTATTACTTGGACATTGGCCGCCTGCTCGCCTTTGGGGCCTTTGGTAATTTCAAACTCTACGGTCTGCCCTTCCTGTAAGGTCTTGAAGCCTTCCATCTGGATGGCGGAATAATGGACAAAAACATCT